>JAIBDV010000103.1 GCA_024686055.1 Neptuniibacter sp. | reverse complement strand
TTAATGCTCTATTTTTTCTTGCTGGGGTTGCTGCTGTGTCTGTACGAGCGCTTTAAGCTCGCTGATCTGACGGGACAGATCATTCAGAGACAGCTGACCGTCGGCCTCGGCCTGGGCGGCTTTGGCATCGGCATGCTCATTTTCCATCACGTTAACCACGATACCGATCACCATATTGAGGAAGGCAAAAGTGGTAAGGAAAATAAAGGTCAGGTAATACAGCCAGCTGAAAGGGTATACGGCCATGGTTTCGTACATGACATCGGTCCAGTCCTCAAACGTCATTACCCGGAACAGGGTCAGCATAGCGATCGATATATCACCCCACAGCTCAGTGTTAATAGGGGCAAAGAAGGTAGCCCCGACGGCGGCATAGATATAGAAGATGATAAACATCAGCAGGATGACGTAGCCCAGCTGGGGCAGTGCTTTGAGCAGTGAATTGAGCAGGATGCGTAATTCAGGCACCACCGACACCATCCGCAGTACGCGAAAAATACGGATCAGCCGCCCCACCAGAGCCAGTTCACTGTCTTCAATCGGGATCAGGCTGATAGCCACGATCAGTGTATCGAACAGGTTCCAGCCCTTATGGAAAAACTGATTGCGCTCGGTGTCGCCGATAAAGCGAATGCTCAGCTCAGCCAGAAAAAACAGGGTGATAACGACGTCCAGTACACCAATCAGGCTGAGTAGTGAGGGTGGCATATCGTAGGTTTTTGCACCGATCACCATGGCTGAAAACAGGATGACAGCGATGACGGTAGATTCGAACAGTCTGTTATTGCGCAGGGCCTGAAGCTGGCTCTGTATTTTTGCTATCTGCATGGTGTTGAGTGTCCGGGATGCCGGGGTGGGTGCAACCTGATATCAGGTATCTTTGAGTAATTTTCCAGCCGGACTTTACCCGGCTGGAAAGAGGATAGATAGTCTCTATTCGTCGTTACCCGGGCTGGCCCGGGTTGAGCGGTGCCAGGTGAATGGGTATGCCGTCGACGACCTGCAGGCTCTCTTCTGCAAAGCCGGTACCGGCCTCGGTATAGAAGTTGAATACATGGTCGACACCCACGGCCAGCAGTTTGTCATACTCATCTTCATAGCGAGCAATTGCAGCGATTTCTCCCTGATAGTTGGCAGTACGCAACTGCAGGGTGATGTTTTCCATGTCTTCCAGTGACGGCATTGCCAGCATCACCAGCCGGACGCTGGAGGTGTCCATGGACTCCCAGAGGTCGGCATCTTCGCCATCGCCGAAGAAAACCTGTTTACCTTCGTCCTGCATTCTGGACACCCGGATACGATCAGAGTCCATCCCCCATACTTGCTCACCACGAAGTTCGGTCAGTGTGTGTAGTGCTCCTTTACCGACCCGGCCCAGACCAACAATCAGCATACGAGCGCCCTGGGGCTGGTGGACGATGTCTTCAACCAGTCGCTGGTCTCGCTCAAAGCGGCGGACGATGGTTTTATAGAAGAGGTAGAGGGTGTGGGCGCTACGGTAGAGTACGCTGGTAATGATGAACGAGACTGATACGGCAAGGGCGATAATCACCAGCCACTCGTTGCTGAGCCAGCCAGCATCGGTGCTGATAGCAGCGACGATCAGGCCAAATTCACTGAAGTTGGCCAGCGCCAGCGCTGACAGGTAGGCGGTGCGACCGCGCAGGCGTAGCCCACAGAACATCAGGAAAAACATCCCGAATTTTACCGGGATCAGTATTGCCAGCAGGACGGCAATGATGATCATCGACAGGTCGGGCAGGGCGGTAAAGCCGATGGAGAGGAAAAAGCCGATCAGGAAGATGTCTTTGAAACTCAGCAGCGCCTTATTCAACTCGGTGGCTTTCGGGCTGGTAGCCAGCAACATACCGCAGATCAGGGCGCCCAGATCCCCTTTGATCCCCACCAGGCTGAACAGCTCATAGCTGCCCAGCGCGAGGAAAAAGCCAGTCAGTGGCAGCAGCTCGCCATGGCCAGCTTTGTCCAGCAGCCGGTCCAGCAAGGGGCGTACCCAATAGAGTCCCAGCAGTGCGGCAGCCCAGAGAGAGGGCACCTTGCCGGTACTGACCACCAGAAACAGCACCGCGACGATGTCCTGCATAACCAGTACCCCGATGGCCAGACGGCCGTGGCGGGTTTTGGATTCGCCGGTTTCCTCCAGCAGCTTGACGATACAGACGGTGCTGCTGAAACTTAGCGCGAACGCCAGTACTGCCGCGCTTTGCAGGTCCAGCTCACTGAACCAGGGTACGCTAAGGGTGGTCAGCAGGAGCATACCGCTGGCGATGACGGCTATCCACACGCCCATATGGCCCAGAGTGCTGGCCCACACTTCAGGCTTGAGCAGGTCGCGTACATTGAGTTTGAGGCCGATAGTAAACAGCATCAGGGTGATACCCAGGTCGGCCAGGGTATCAAGGTTTGTGGCGGGTTCAACCCCGAGGTAATTGAGAATAAAACCGGCACACAGAAAGCCGATAAGGGGTGGCAGGGCGAGCATTTTCGCCCCCAGTCCACAGATAAATGCGAACAGTATCCAGATGAATTCCATTGCTACCTTGCTACGCCAGCTGATCAGTCCAAGGTGGGTAAATGTAGCATGTTTTGGTTACCTTGCTGGTCGAATCTTTAGCCGTAGCTGCCAGCGGAGGTGTGGCCGGTTACATATACGGGCCGCAGTGCCACCGGTTTAATATTATTCTAACAACCACGTCTGCTGAAGCATTCAGCTGTTGGCCCAGCAGTGAAATTCAGTCGATCTATGCTGAGCCTGAAGGTCTGCTTTGCATTCCGTGCAGCAGGGGTAACGGGGGAGTGATAAACTGCCGGTTTTACTGATCGACTGATGTGAGGCCGATGGATACTCTGATTACTCCGCAAGGTGAATTCCCGCTGCACCGTTACCCTGTTCGTTCCCGTGAAACCCTGCGCGCCTGGGATGCGGCGGATGAGTATTTGTTAAATCAGCTGGCTGAAGATGATCTGCTGTCGGGTAACCCTCGCGTACTTATCATCAATGATCAGTTCGGCGCACTCAGTGTTGCTCTGCATTCTCTGCAGCCCGTTATGATCAGTGACTCCTGGCTGGCGCACCGGGGGCTACTGAATAACCTGAAAGAGAACGGTGCTGCAGCAGAGGCTGTGACTTTGCTCGATAGCCTGACTGAGCCTCAAGGCGTGTTTGACCTGGTGCTGATCAAAACACCTAAAAGTCTGGCCATGCTGGAAGACCAGCTGGCACGTCTGCGGCCGCACTTGCATGAGGGCAGCCGGGTGATCGCCGGGGCGATGGCGAAGAATATCCACACTTCAACACTAAAACTGTTTGAAAAAAACATTGGCCCCACGTCAACCTCACTGGCGAAAAAGAAAGCCCGGCTTATTTTTAGCCAGCTGGATAATGCACTGACCCCGGCCCAGGATAAATATCCTTCCAGCTGGCCGCTGGAGGGCACCGCCTATCAGATTAAGAATCATGCGGGTGTTTTCTCTCGCGACAGCCTGGATATTGGCAGCCGGTTTTTCCTCCAGCACCTGCCCGAGTCGTTAGCTGAACGAGATATTATCGATCTGGGTTGCGGTAACGGTGTGGTTGGCCTGATCGCGGCAGAAAAGAACCCCGCCGCCCGGCTGACGTTTGTCGACGAGTCCTTTATGGCCGTCGACAGTGCCCGGCTGAATTTTCAGGCCGCCTTTGGTGACAGTCGTCAGGCTAATTTTCAGGCGACTGATTGTCTCAGTGGACTAGCACCGGATAGCGCGGATCTGATTCTGAATAACCCGCCCTTCCATCAGCAACATGTGGTGGGTGATTTTATTGCCCGACAGATGTTTCAGGAATCAAAACGTGTGTTGCGCCGTGGAGGTGATCTTTGGGTTATTGGTAACCGTCATCTTGGCTATCATATTCAGTTGAAAAAATTGTTTGGTAACTGTGAAGTGGTAGCCAGTAATCGCAAGTTTGTTGTATTGCGTGCCCGTAAACCCTGATACGCGTTGAGTTAATCGGGGCTGTGCTGATGAATAAAAGGATGTATTGACTGTTTTTGAGTGCGTATGTGTTAATAAGGATCAAAATATTTACGCCACGCTCCGGGGTAAACTGGACGACTTTGTCGGGAGTATGGCGCCCAGGGATTAGCAGCCAATGGTTCTGAATTCCCCCGGGCATGTTGTACGGTAGGTACTGACAACAGAATAAAAACAGATTGGTCCAGTCAGAAGGTTCAGCTAAATGCATTCAGAGTCCAAGTTGGTTGATGGTTTTTGTCAAAAATCTATCGTACATGCTGTCGAGCGTGAGGTAGTTACCTGCGGGCCAGATTTAAGTCTGCTCGAGGCGACTCAGCTGATGCATGCTCGCCACTGCAGTTCAGTGATAGTGATGTCTGGACGCAGGCCTGTCGGCATCTGGACCGAAGCGGATTCACTCCAGCTTGATTACAACCTCAATAGCGAGATCCAGCGGCCGATCGGCGAGCTGATGAGCCCCCATCTGATTACCGTTTCCTGTTCGTTGACGCTGGATGAAGCGGCGCTAGAGTTCAAAAGTCTGGGCATTCGTCATCTGGTGGTGGTAGATGATCAGGGTGAGTTATTCGGTATTCTGTCCCAGAGTGATGTGGTAACACGCCAGGATGCAGAGTATTTCCTCAATATGACTGAGGTTAATACTATTCTGTCGGGGGGTATGCCGCCGCAACTGGATGTGGATCGCTCGTTAGATGAGGCGGTGGCCCTGATGCGGGCACGCCACGCCGACTCGCTGGTAGTAACGGAACAGGGGGTCCCGGTAGGGTTGATTACCGAACGTGATCTGGTACGCCTGATCGCTCTGCAGCAGATGCAGGTTCAGGTGGGGCAGGTGATGAGCTCTCCTTTGATTACGGTGCCTGAGGGTATGAGTCTGCTGGCGGCCCGCGCCTTGATGGAGCGCCGTCAAATCCGTCATCTGGGGGTTGACGGGGCTGATGGCAGCTTGCGTGGTTTGATCTCCTTTGCCGATATCCTGGCTAACATTGAGCATACCTATGTACGCCGGTTGCGCGATGCGCTGGCCAGCCGGGCAGCTGATCTGCAAGCAACAGAGCAGAGCCTGCATATGGCTCAGGCGCTGATTGATGCCTCCATGGACGGCATTATGGTGACCGATGAGAGCGGGATTATTCAAACGATAAACCCTGCTTTCAGTATCCTGACGGGCTATAGCGAAGCAGATGCGCTGGGCAAGTCTGCCAGTCTGATCAGTTCAGGGAAGCATAATGCTGATTTTTATACCCGGATGTGGGAAGAAATTAACAGACAGGGCAGCTGGCAAGGGGAGATATGGAACCGGCGTAAAAACGGTGAAATCTTCCCTGAATGGCTGACGATTACCCGGGTGCGTGAATCCCATAGCGGCCGCACGCTCTATGCCGGTATTTTCAGTGATATTACTGAACGCAAAAAATCTGAACGGATCATAGAAAACCTCGCCTACTACGACCCGCTGACTCGCTTGCCAAATCGCCAGTTACTACAGGACCGGCTCGATGTGGCGCTGGCCTCTGCGCACCGTGAAGGTGCCCAGCTGGCGGTGATGTTTTTGGATCTGGATAACTTTAAGCGAATCAATGACTCCATGGGGCACTCAGTGGGTGATAAAGTGCTGTGTGAAGTCGCTCGACGACTGCAAAGCTGCATTCGAGAAGGGGATACGGTAGCACGGCTGGGCGGTGATGAACTGGTGCTGTTGCTGACCGAACTGGATGATCTGGATGAAGTGCACCGTACTGCGCAACGTGTGTTTGATGCCCTGCGTGACAGCCTGACAGTGGGTGGTACACAGCTTTATGTCACCGCTAGCATTGGTAGTGCGGTGTACCCGGACGATGGTACAAATCGGGAAGATTTGCTGAAAAATGCTGATACGGCGATGTACCGGGCTAAACAGGCTGGACGTAATGGTTTCCGGCTCTATTCGGCAGAGATAAATGAAAAGTCGATGATGCGGCTGGGGCTGGAAAACCGTTTGCGGACTGCCTTGAGCAAGGGGGAGTTTTTCCTCGAATACCAACCCAAACTGTCGCTGCTGGATGGTCGGGTTGTTGGCGTGGAAGCACTGTTGCGCTGGCAGGATTCAGTGCTGGGCCGGATGGCGCCGGATGAT
Organism: Neptuniibacter sp.; assembly: GCA_024686055.1. Taxonomy (GTDB): domain Bacteria; phylum Pseudomonadota; class Gammaproteobacteria; order Pseudomonadales; family Balneatricaceae; genus Marinobacterium_C. The sequence continues at coordinate 2,424 of JAIBDV010000103.1, read as the reverse complement.
TTTATTCCGCTGGCTGAAGAGCTGGGGCTTATTGGTGAGATTGGTGCCTGGGTGATGCAGGTGGCAGCCAGCCAGGCCCGCGCCTGGGTACAGCAGGGGCTGCCAGCAACTCAGGTGTCAGTGAATGTGTCGCCACACCAGTTCCATCAGCGTGAACTGGTTACCGATGTTCGCCAGGCGCTCAGGGTGGCTGAGGTGGGTGCAGACTTGCTGGACCTGGAGATTACCGAAAGTTGTGTGATTAAGGATCTGGAGCAGGTGGTCGACAGCATCCATCACTTACGTGGGATTGGCGTTAGTATCTCAATGGATGACTTTGGTACCGGTTTCTCCAGTCTGAGCCTGTTAACCCGATTACCCATTGATAAGCTAAAGATTGATCGCAGTTTTATGCAGGGTATTCCCGGTAATCGGGATAATGAGGTGCTGGTATCGACCATCATTCTGATGGCACATAACCTGGGCTTCGAAGTGGTCGCGGAAGGGGTGGAAACCGTTGAACAGCGGGACTTCCTGAGCTCGCTGGGTTGTGATCAGGTGCAGGGCTACTTCTATAGTAAGCCGGTGTCGGCACAAAAGGTTGCTGAGTTTCTGCAACAGCGTATACCTCACCCTGAGGCTGTAATCGCGGAGTAATGGTGCAACAGGCAGGCCCGCCGTGGATAACCGCAGCGGGCCTGTTGATATTACTGGCCGCTGCTCAGATCAGCTGATTGATAAAGACGATAATCACCAGCAGCGGGGCGATAAAGCGCATCACAAAACGCAGGCTGTTGAACAGAACTGCCGGGTGCAGCTCCAGCGCCTGAGCCAGTGCCTGCGGTTTCATGCACCAGCCCGCGTAAGTCACCATAAACAGCCCGCCCAGCGGCAGCATGATATTGGCAGTCAGGTAATCGAAAACATCAAAAAAAGTTTTGCCTTCGAATACCGGTATAAACGCCAGTGGGTACAGTCCGGACCAGTGATTAAACGACAATACCGTGGTGATGCCCAATAACCAGACTGAGCCGCCTGCCAGCAGAGCGCCTTTCAATCGGCCAATCCCTTTCTTCTCTTCCAGCCATTCGACCGCCGGTTCCAGCATGGAAATGGCTGAGGTGATGGCGGCAACCAGCAACAGAGTAAAAAACAGCGTGCCAAACAGGGTGCCGAAGGCCATATTGCTGAAGGCCAGTGGCAGGGTCTGGAAGATCAGCCCTGGCCCGGCAGCGGGCTCCAGCCCGTTGGCAAACACCAGCGGGAAGATCGCCAGTCCTGCCAGCAAAGCGACAACCGTATCGACGATGGCGATGGTGGCAGCCGTGCTGACCAGTGAATAGCCTTTGGGCAGAAAAGAGCCGTAAGCCATCATGGCACCCGAGGCCAGGCTAAGGGTGAAAAACGCATGGCCCAGTGCAGTCAGTACCGCCTCAGTGGTTAATTTGGAAAAGTCAGGCAGGAACAGGAAGGTTACCGCCTGGCCGAAGCCATCGGTCGACATGGCATATCCCACCATCACCAGCAGCAACAGGAACAGCAGTGGCATCAGCAGATTGATCGCCTTCTCCATACCGGATTTCAGCCCGCGTACCACAATGGCGATAACTATCAGCATAAACAGGCTGTGCCACAACATCAGCGTCCCAGGGTCGCTGAGCAGGCCGCCGAACATTGCGCCAATGGTATCGCTGCTGGCACCGGTAAAATCGCCGCTGGCTGCCTTGGCCACATACGCCATCGACCAGCCACCGATCACGGCGTAGAACGACAGAATCAGATAGCCAGCCAGTACGCCGGTCCAGCCGAGCAGCGCCCAGTGGGGTGAACGACCATCCAGCCGGGCCAGAGTGGCCATGGTTTGTATCGGGCTCTGACGGCCCCGACGGCCCAGCATTACCTCAGCGATCAGAATCGGTAAGCCGACCAGGGCAATACACAGCAGGTAAACCAGCACAAAAGCCCCACCACCGTTTTCACCGGTGATGTAGGGAAATTTCCAGATATTGCCCAGCCCGACAGCGGAGCCGGTAGCGGCCAGAATAAACGCCAGACGGGATGACCAGAGCGGATTGCCTGCACGGCCCGCAGCGGATGTTTGAGTGGATTGGGTGGTATCGCTCACCAGAGTACTCCAGGCAGATAAATACAGCTGACAGTGGACTGTCATGATTCTGAGTATGGCGCAAGGTTAGCCGCAGGCAGCGATTCAGGGCAGGGGACAGGGCATCGATCTCTGTGCGGTGACAGAGGAAAATACGTGCGCAACAGGCTGGATCACAGCGCCGTCCATCGTCTGGAATAACTGTCGGGGATAACCGACCATAGGGTGCAACCGGCGGATAGCGGGCTGACGGGGCGCACCTTAGCTGGCAGAGGGGGACAGTGCAATGTCCAGAAATGTGCTGTGAGTATGGAGAAAAGGAAGGTTCTTTATCTGTGGAG
>JAIBDV010000071.1 GCA_024686055.1 Neptuniibacter sp. | reverse complement strand
TCAGTCTATGCTGACTATAGTCGCGGTGCTGATTTTTTGTGCACCGGCTATACAGGTTGCCTTACCTGAAGGTGATTGATTTTTAGCCCTTTTTTTGAAAGGGAACCTCCGAACGGGGTCGGTCAACCCAAAACACATCGCTTTGCACAGTCATACGGGTGGTGGCTGTTCAAGGCTGCCGTCTTACTTCGCGTCCTGCTCAATCGACGGTTTTCTATTTTGCGGCGCATTATAGGCCAACCAGCTACGAATGAAACGCTAGCACGGCCCCGATATTTTTATCAGCACTGATAAAAAACGCCCTGGGCTCTAGTGGTTATGCGGCTTGTGGCAGGGATTTATACTTTGGTCTGTTCGATAAATGGCGGGTATGGGAATAGCCGAGAAATGGCTAATCCCTTGTGCTTTACATGGCTTTAACGCCCGGTACGGGCTGTACCAGGCGTTAAATGTGAGGGCTCATTCAGGCTTATAAGTGCTGTTCAGCATATTCGGCGAGAGCGGAACGGAAGATACCTTCAAAATGTACGTTGGCAGAACCGTTAAAGGGTTTAAAACGTTCGACGATGTAGGTCAGGCCGGAGGTTAGTGGTGTCAGATAACTGGAGTCAATCTGTGCCAGGTTACCCAGGCAGATCATTTTACTGCCTTTACCACAGCGGGTCAGGATGGTTTTCAACTGGCTGGGGGTCAGGTTCTGGGACTCATCGATCAATACCACGGCGTCCTGAATACTGCGGCCACGGATGAAGTTCAGCGATTTGAACTGAATGTTGGCCTGCTCAATGGCGTATTTGACGCTGGACAGCGGTTTATCATCCTGTTCGTGCATGGCTTCCAGGTTGTCATGGATGGCACTTAACCAGGGGGTCATTTTCTCCTCTTCGGTGCCAGGCAAGAAGCCGATATCCTCAGCGACCGGCGGCGTCGAGCGAGTGACAATGATCTTGTTGAAGCGTTTTTGTTCGATCACCATTTCCAGTGCACAGGCCAGTGCGATCAGGGTTTTACCGGAGCCTGCTGCGCCGTTGAGTATCGCCAGGTTGATGTCGGGGTCCATCAGTGCCTGCATGGCGAAGGCTTGCTGGATATTGATCGGTTTGATCCCCCAGCAATGCTGGTGCATCAGGTGTTTATAGCCCAGATCCAGCAGGGTGATTTCATCATTACCAACCTCGACAATACGGGCGGCAAATTCCTGTTGGTCATCGTAAATATATTCGTTGCAGTAGCCTTCGGGCAGGATACTTCTGGCCACTTTATGGTAGGTGTGGCCGTCTTCCTGATAGCTGTTGATGTTGTCGACCAGGTCCCAGAAATTGCCTTCAAGTTGCTGGTGGCCAGCGGGTAGCAGGTCAATATCGGAGACCAGCTGATCGGTGCGGTAGTCTTCCACCCGTTGCAGCCCGGCACCGAGTGCTTTGAGCCGCATATTGATATCTTTGGTGACAAGGATAACGTCCTGGTCCGGGTTTTGTTGCTGCAGATACAGCGCACAGTTGATGATGATGTTGTCTTTGCTGTGCTGGTCCGGCAGAAAGTCGGGCTGATGCTTCAGGTGATGGTCCGGGAAAATACTCAGCCGGCCCAGGGTGGGGGTGTCTTCGGCGGTACCAGGGATGTGGATGGGAACACCGCGGTTGATCTGCTCAGCATCGGAATCACTGAGAATCTGATCAATGGCCCGGATGGCAAAACGCGCCTCCTGAGCAACGGCCCGTTTACGATCTTTGATATCGTCCAGTTCTTCCAGAACGGTCATCGGAATGACGATATCATGCTCTTCAAACTCGTAGAGACATTTGGGATCGTGTAACAGTACGTTGGTATCGAGGATATAGAGTTTTAATGCAGTCATGGCTTCGTCCTCTGCAGCCTGCGAAGCAGAGCAGGTGGTATTGACGGCGAGGCCAGATGGTTGGGCGGCACAGGCCAGCAATTGAAAACCACCGTTTCTGTGTACAGCTTCTACTCTAAGATCACTATCCATATTCAATCAAGCTCTTGATGACTGTATCTGGACATTTGAACCATATATTGGTTGCAATCTCGTTAAGGCTTGGGCCGGTAAAGTGTCGATGAGTTCCCTTTAATTTGTTGAGCAAGGAGTATTAGATGACGCCATCTATCGTAATTCTGACCGGTGCGGGTATCTCGGTGGAGTCGGGTATTCGTACGTTTCGGGCGGCAGATGGCCTCTGGGAAGACCATCGTATTGAGGATGTAGCGACGCCTGAGGCGTTTGTCCGCGATCCGTGGTTAGTTCACCGGTTTTATAATCAGCGCCGCCAGCAGCTGTTCAGCGAGGCTGTAAAGCCGAATGCGGCGCACTATGCGCTGGCGAAGCTGGAACAGGCCCGGCCCGGTGAGGTGCTGGTGATCACCCAGAATATCGATAACCTGCATGAGCGCGCGGGTAGCCGTAATCTGATTCATATGCATGGTGAATTGTTGAACCTGCGTTGCGCTGCCAGCGAAGTCGTCTATCGTACTGAACAGGATTCAATGCCGGAAGATCTGTGTGATTGCTGTGGCAGTGGCGGAAACCTGCGCCCGGATATTGTCTGGTTTGGTGAGATGCCAATGCAGATGGAGGCGTGTTACCAGGCGCTGGACAGCTGTGAACTGTTCCTGTCGATCGGCACCTCGGGCAATGTGTATCCAGCGGCGGGGTTTGTTGAGGTCGCTAACGCTGCTGGTGCCCGTACGGTAGAGATTAATCTTGAGCCGTCACGTATTCATACAGCCTTTGATGAACATGTTCATGCCGGGGCCGGTGAAGCGGTACCACAGTTTGTTGAACAGATACTGAGAAGTGTTTAACTGTATGAAATACGTACGCTTTTGCTTTCAGGAATAAAACAGGCATATAGTGATGGGGTGAACTTCATCGAGTTGTCATCGGTCTGAGGTAAGAACAGAGGTCTGTATTGCTGGCGGTAGTCTGGCGCCATTCGGACCTTGCTTAAGGGAATAACAATAACCGATAAGACGTCGTTCTGTGGCCTGTCTGCTGTGCTTGCAGGTCTGCTGAATTGAGTGCTCCACGTCTTTTGTTCCTGCCTGTGCAGGAGGTGGTACTTATGATTAACGAACCCTTTGTAACAACCAGTGTAACCCCCCTGGACAGCCTGGATACGCTGTCGCCGCTGGAGGTGGCCAAACTGCAGGATGTCAGCCAGGGCGGCCTGTATCGTCTGTTTCGTCAATGTTCGCTGGCGGTATTGAACTGCGGTAGTGAACTTGATAGCACCAAGCTGGTACTGGATAAGTATCGTGATTTTGATATCAGTGTCAGCCAGAAACACCGTGGTTTGCAGCTGGACCTGATCAATGCCCCGACCAGTGCCTTTGTCGACGGTGAGATTATTCAGGGCATCCGGGAAAATCTGTTTTCAATTTTACGGGACCTGCTCTACGTCGGCGTCGAGCTGGACAAGTGCTGCGATGAGCTGGATGACGGGGCGCTGATCACCAACGAAGTCTTTCATATCCTGCGCCATGCCAATGCCCTTAAGCCCCATGTGAAACCTAATCTGGTGGTGTGCTGGGGCGGCCACTCCATTACCCGTCCTGAGTATGAATACACCAAGGCGGTGGGTTATGAGCTGGGCCTGCGGGGCTATGATATTTGCACCGGCTGTGGGCCGGGGGCGATGAAAGGGCCAATGAAGGGTGCAGCGATTGCGCACAGTAAGCAGCGTATTGGTAATGGCCGTTACGTGGGTGTTTCTGAGCCGGGTATTATTGCGGCGGAGAGCCCCAATCCTATTGTGAACGAACTGGTGATTATGCCGGATATCGAGAAGCGGCTGGAGGCGTTTGTCCGGCTGGGTCACGGTATTATTGTGTTCCCGGGTGGTGCCGGTACGGCGGAAGAGATTCTGTATATGCTGGGTATTCTGTTGCATGAGCGTAATGCCCACCTGCCGTTCCCACTGGTATTTACCGGCCCGGCGGGCAGTGAAGAATACTTTGAGACGGTCGACCGGTTTATCCGTACCACCCTGGGTGAGGCGGCGGCAGAGAAGTATCAGATTATCGTTGATGATCCCCACGGCGTGGCGGTGGCGATGAAAGATGGGCTGGAGGCAGTCACCCGTTATCGCAAGGCCACCAGTGAGTCGTTCCATTACAACTGGCAGCTGCATATTCCTGAGGCGTTCCAGCAGCCGTTTGAGCCGGTGCATGAGAATATGGCCGCCCTGAATCTGTGCCGCGATCAGCCGGATTTCCAGCTGGCGGCCAGCTTGCGCTGTGCCCTGTCCGGGATTGTGGCCGGGAATGTGAAAGAGCCGGGTATTCAGGCCATTGAGCAGCATGGCCCGTTCGAACTGCAGGGGGAGGTGGCATTGATTGAGCCGCTGGATGCCCTGCTGCGTTCGTTTGTTGAGCAGCGCCGGATGAAAATCAACTATCAGGAATATGAACCATGTTATCGGCTGAAGCCGGTAGCAGAAAATGTCGTTGAGGTTGAGTCTTGACGCGTTGTAACCTGATGCCAGTGAGATAACAGAAAAGGGGCAGCCAGTGGCTGCCCCTTTTGCGTTGTGTGCGTTGTAAGTTAGATGCGTTCGAACAGTGCGGCAATACCCTGGCCACCACCGATGCACATGGTGACAACGGCATAGCGGCCCTGGGTGCGCTGTAACTCGTGCAGGGCTTTAACTGTGATGATAGCACCAGTGGCACCAATTGGATGGCCCAGGGAGATGCCAGAGCCGTTCGGGTTCACTTTTTCAGCTGGCAGGTTCAGGTCGCGACAGACGGCCAGTGCCTGGGAGGCGAAGGCTTCGTTCACTTCCCACAGGTCGATATCGTTCACATTCAGGCCGGTGCGCTCAAGCAGTGCTTTTACCGCGGGTACCGGGCCAATGCCCATGTATTTTGGTTCGACGCCAGCGAAGCTGAAGTCTACCAGTCGTGCCATCGGCTGCAGGCCCTGCTGTTCAGCAACGTCAGCGGCCATCAGCGTCACCGCAGCGGCAGCGTCATTGATGCCGGACGCGTTACCGGCGGTGACAGAGCCGTCTTTTTTAAACGCCGGGCGCAGTTTGGTCATGTCTGCCAGCTGGCAGCCCAGACGGGTGTGCTCATCGGTGTCGAAGTTAACCAGCTCACGGCGCTTCTTGATCTCAATCGGGATGATCTGGCTTTCAAAGCGACCGGCGTTGATCGCCGCTTCGGCACGGTTGTGGCTCAGTACGGCCAGCGCATCCTGGTCTTCCCGGCTGATATTCCAGTTGTCAGCGATATTTTCAGCGGTAATGCCCATATGGGTTTTATCCATTGGGCAGGTCAGTGCGCCGACCATGGCATCAATAATTTCACCATCGCCCATGCGCTGACCAAAGCGGCCTGCTGGCAGCCAGTACTGGGCGCGGCTCATGACTTCTGCGCCACCGGCAACCGCAGCATCACACTGGTTGCTGGTGATCTGCTGAGCGGCGGTAATAATTGCCTGCAGGCCGGAGCCGCACAGACGGTTAACGGTCAGGGCAGGGGTTTCAACCGGCAGGCCAGCATCCAGTGCTGCTGCACGGCTGAGGTACATGTCGCGGCGTTCTGTGTGAACCACGTTACCAAAGACACTGTGGCCAATCTGTTCCGGCCGCAGGCCCGAACGGGATACGGCTTCTTTAATACAGGCGGCTGCCAGTTCACTGGGGGTTTTGTCTTTCAGGCTGCCACCGTAGCCGCCAATCGCTGTCCGTACACCACTGAGTACTACAATCTCTCTTTGACTCATCTTGCATCCCTTTCTAATGATTGGAGTGTCGCGACCGCTGTGCTGATAGGGTGAAACGTTAGTTGTTGGCACAGCGGTGTCTGGTTCGCTGGGGACCATTTTCTCTACCAGCCAGATCAAGTTAGCAGGCCTGGGTGGATGCGAAATAGACAATTGGTTGCACATTGATCAACGCTGAATTCGCTGTTATCCGTTATTTCACTGATATGCTTAAACTAATTCAACGGGAGGGCGGCTGATGGCGATTGCGGATCTGGTGCTTATTTTTCTGGGAATGTTATTGCTGGCGGCGTTATTACACCCTCTGGCACAGAAGTTACATCTTCCTTACAGCCTGGTGCTGGTGGCGGGTGGTTTTATTGGCTCTGAGTTGCTGGTGGCCTCGGGGCTGGATACGGGCCTGCGCTGGCACCATTTTAACGACCTTGTGTTCTATGTCTTCCTGCCGGTGCTGATATTCGAGGCGGCGTTACATATGGATGGTCGGCTGCTGTTACGCAACCTTGCCGCCATCTTGCTGTTATCAACCCCCATGATGTTACTGGCAGCCGGTGTCAGTGCTACCTTGCTGTTTTATGGCATTGGCTATCCCGAGTATTTCCCCTGGGTGGCGGCACTGCTGACCGGCGCGATCCTCTCTGCCACGGACCCGGCCGCTGTGCTGGATCTGTTTAAGCAGGCGGGTGTCTCTGATCGACTGATCCTGTTAGTGGATGGCGAGAGCCTGTTCAACGATGCCACCGCGATTGTGTTGTTTACCCTGCTTAGCGCGCTGGCATTGATGCCAGCAGAGCAGATTACCGTGACGGCCGGAATGTTGAAATTCACCACTATTTTTCTGGGCGGTGCTGCAGTGGGGGCGCTGGTTGCCGGGCTGGCAGTGCTGCTCTACCGTAGTCTGATTACCAGCTTTAACCGTATGATTGTGATGCTGTCAGCGGCTTATGGAGGTTTTCTGATTGCAGAGCATGTCCATGTGTCGGGGGTGATGGCGGTGCTGGTTGCCGGGCTGGTGTTTGGCGAGTTACAGCGCCGGGAAGGTGACAATCCGATACGTCATGCGTTACATAATCTGTGGGCGTTCAGTGCTGAGCTATCTAATGCGTCTATCTTTCTGTTGCTGGGAGTAACCGTGACGCTGGCGATGTTCCAGGAGCAGTGGCTGGCAATGCTGATTGGTATTGTGGCCGTCCTGCTGGCCAGGGGGCTGGGGCTGCTGGTTACGGTGCCGCTGATCAATTTGCTGCCAGGTGAGCGGATCAGTGGTAAAGAACAGCTGGTGATCTATTGGGGCGGTATTCGCGGCTCCGTGTCGGTAGCGCTGGCGCTGGCGCTGCCCTTGCAGCTGGATAGTTGGTACACCATTCAGTCGATTACCTATGGGGTAGTACTGTTTACACTGTGTATACAGGCCCCGACCATGCCCTGGCTGATTAAGCGTTTGCAGCTGGGTCAGTCATAATTTACAGGAGTGATTATTATGCGTTGCCATGAAGTGGACTATCAGATTCTGGGTGAATCGATGCAGATCGTTGAAGTCGAGCTTGATCCCGGTGAAACGGTGATTGCCGAAGCCGGTGCCATGAATTACATGGAGGAGGGCATCAGTTTTGAAACCCGGATGGGCGATGGTTCCGAAGCAGAACAGGGCCTGCTGGGCAAGCTGTTTTCGGCGGGCAAGCGGGCATTGACAGGTGAGTCCGTGTTTATGACTCACTTTACTCAGCAGGGTAGCGGTAAAGCGCGGGTGGCCTTTGCCGCGCCGTACCCGGGTACTATTATGCCGGTCGATATGGCCAGTATTGGCGGTAATCTCTATTGCCAGAAAGATGCATTTTTGTGCGCAGCGCTGGGCACCAAAATAGATATCGCTTTCAATCGCAAACTGGGCAGTGGCCTGTTTGGCGGTGAGGGCTTTATTCTGCAGCATCTGGAAGGTGATGGTTTAGCCTTTGTCCAGGCGGGCGGTACCCTGGTGAAGAAAGAGCTGAACGGTGAAACCCTGCGAGTGGATACCGGTTGTCTGGTGGCGTTTACCGATGGCATTGAATATGACATCGAGATGGTGAAAGGTTTGAAATCGATGATGTTTGGCGGCGAGGGGCTGTGGCTGGCAACATTACGTGGCACCGGGACGGTCTGGGTACAGAGTTTGCCGTTTTCACGGCTGGCGGACCGGGTGCTGGCAGCGGCACCGAGTGCCGGTGGAAAATCGATGGGAGAGCGCAGTGTGATGGGCGGTTAAAATATATAACCTCTCTCCTTGTAGTGGAAATTCGGTTGCTAATCCGTATATTGGGCCGCCTATTAATGATCTCGGAGCAGGTGCGGGTTTGAAACAGAAATTGGTGATCACGCTGACCACGGTGTACGGCTCTTATCAGTACACCCTGGGTCAGCTGGCGAAATATCTGTTTGCACTGTTTCTGGTATTGGCTGCAATCAGTTTTTTTATTTCTAACAGCCTGTTAGTGGTGACGCGCAGTCACCTGGATGATCTGGAAGTGGATCATCAGCAGCTTATGGAAGAGTACGAACAGATCAGTGAAGATCAGGTGCAGTTCGAACAACAGCAGGCCGTGCTGGACACTACCCTGAATGAATTAGGGGTGTTAAAAAATGAGCGTGATGTGCTGACTCAGCTGAACGACTCACTGGATCAGCAGCGTGCCAGTGCCCTGGCAGAAAAGCAGGCGCTGGACTCCGCCCTGGGGGCCTTACAACAGCAACGCGACAGCCTTGCTGAGGAGAACCTGTCACTGGCGGAGCAGAACCAGCGCAGTGCACAGGCGATGCAGCGGCTGGCGGAGCTGGAAGCTTTGATGGGCTTGACCGTTGAGGGCCGTACTACCTCGCAGCGCTTGCTACTCCTGCAGCAGGTGACGGAACAACGCAAATATCTGGTGAACCAGATTCCCAGTGGTATGCCGTTGAAAGGTAAGGTGGCGATCACGGCAGGCTATGGCATGCGCAACCATCCGGTACTTAAAAAACGTACCCTGCACCCCGGGGTCGATTTTCGGGCGAAGCAGGGAACGCCAATTTATGCTACCGCTGATGTGGTGGTAGAGTATGGCGGTTTCCATAAAAAAAGCGGCTTTGGCAATCTGATCATTCTGCAGCATAATTTTGGCTTTAAAACCTACTTTGCTCATCTGAAAAAAGTAGTGGTGCCTGGCCGGTCCTTCATTCGTAAGGGGCAGTTAATTGGGTATACCGGTAATACCGGGATTTCAACCGGCCCCCATCTGCACTATGAAGTGCGACATATGTTCAAAAAACTGGACCCTAAACCGTTTCTGGCTATGAATATCAGCAACGTAAACGAGACTTTCAGCGCGGTAAAATCTGTCAAATGGGCATCATTAAGAAAACTTTATCCGTTAAACCTGACCGCAGCGCAGTAAGCATTATTGCCCGAGGTAACCGCTTTAGTGGCGATGTGACGGCAGTCGGGCGGATGCATATTGATGGGACCTTTGAAGGCACTATTGTTTCCAGTAGTGGCGTCAGTGTTGGCCGTCATGGCTGTGTAAAAGGTACCATCAAAGCCCCTAAAGTGAATGTCAGCGGCTTGCTTGAAGGTGAAATGCATTGCAATGAAATTCACATTGAAAGTGGCGGGGAGGTTAATGGCCTGATTGTCTGCCATAAACTGTCGATTGATGATGATGGCATTTTCATTGGTGAGCGCCGAACGGTGGAGTCCGTTGTTACACCGGAGCCGAGCGGACTGCTGTCGTCGGATCTGGTATCCGATATGATTAATGCACTACCCGACAAGATTGTACTGTCGATGGATGATTAAGGAGACGCGGAGCGATGTGTGAACTGCTGGGCATGAGTGCCAATATACCTACGGATATCTGTTTCAGCTTTGCGGGCCTGATGCAGCGTGGTGGCGGCACAGGCCCGCATAAAGACGGCTGGGGTATCGCGTTTTATGAAGGCAGGGCGATGCGCTGCTTTCACGATCCTAACCCCAGTGTGGAGTCTGAGATCGCCCGGCTGGTAAAGAACTACCCGATCAAAAGCAAGGTGGTGATCAGCCATATCCGCCAGGCTAACGTGGGTGGTATCTGCCTGGAGAACACCCATCCCTTTTCCCGCGAACTCTGGGGCCGGACCTGGACGTATGCCCATAACGGCCAGCTGGAAAAAACACTGTTTGACTGGCCGCTGAGTTTTTATCAACCCGTGGGTACCACGGATAGTGAGTACGCGTTTTGCTGGCTATTGGGCGAGATAAGAGCGCAGTTCCCCCAGCCGCCGGAGGATGTCTGTGAACTGGCGGACTTTATTCAGTCACGCTGTGATCAGCTGCGCAGCCTGGGCGTGTTCAATATGTTACTCAGTGAGTCTGAACATTTGTTTGCGTAGGCCACCACCG
>JAIBDV010000134.1 GCA_024686055.1 Neptuniibacter sp. | reverse complement strand
TTGCCATAATAAGAAATTACTTATACGTAAATCACCACCGGTTCTAATGAGCAAATCAAGCTCTGGTAAATCAGCTAAACAGGTAAATTCATTTAAAGTAGATTCTGTAATATCTGCAACGGAAATTTCATCATTGGCTACTTTTTCTGCTAATTGACGTGCAGCATAGGTAATATCCCAACGCCCACCATAATTGGCAGCGATGTTAAGCTTCAGGCCGGTATTATTACGCGTTAACTCGTGAGCTGAGGCTATTCGGCGTTGAATACCGTCACTAAATCCAGACAGATCACCCAGCACACGTAAACAGATATTATGCTGATGCAGCTTGCGCACCTGACGATCAAGCGCCAGCTTGAACAACTCCATCAGCGCTTTGACTTCCAACGGCGGGCGCCGCCAGTTTTCAGAGCTGAAGGCAAACAACGTCAGCGACTCTACGCCAAGCTCCGCACAACCTCTGATAACATCCCGCACAGCATCGACACCAGCCTTATGACCAGCGATGCCCGGTAGCCTTCGTTCCTTGGCCCAGCGATTATTACCGTCCATGATAATGGCAATATGCTTTGGCGGTTCCCTACCTTCAGGTAAAGAAAGAGTTTCGTTTGCAGCCATAAATTAACAGTGCGGAGCTTTTCAGCCCCGCTACACCTTAGATTTCCATCAGGTCTTTTTCTTTGCTCTCAAGCAGCGAATCTACTTCAGCAACAAATTTGTCCGTCAGTTTCTGAATCAGATCTTCACCACGGCGCAGATCATCTTCAGTGATTTCCTTTTCTTTCAGCAGATCTTTAAAGTCACCGTTGGCATCACGACGGATATTACGGATTGAGACTTTTGCGCCTTCAGCTTCTTTACGCGCCTGGCGAATATAGCCCTTACGGGTTTCTTCGGTCAGCGCTGGCATTGGCACCCGGATCACATCGCCATTTGACGCCGGGTTCAGACCCAGATCAGACTTCATAATCGCTTTTTCGATGGCACCGACCATCGGTTTTTCCCATGGCGAGATGCTCAGAGTACGTGCATCTTCGACCGATACGTTAGCCACCTGAGTCAGCGGCACATCAGAACCGTAATACGGCACCATCACACTCTCAAGGATGCTTGGGTGCGCACGCCCGGTACGAATTTTTTTGAAGTTGTCGATCAGTGCGTTAGCACTCTTCTGCATGCGCGCCTGCGCATCCTGGTTAATCTCATTGAGCATTTGCTTCTCCTGCTGCCGCTTTACCGCAGTCAATCAGCGTTCCTTCATTACCGCCGACAACCAGATTAACCAGCGCCCCCGGCTTGTTCATATTAAATACCCGGATCGGCATCTTGTGATCACGGGTCAGGCAGATGGCCGTCAGGTCCATCACACCCAGCTGACGCTCCAGTACTTCATCAAAACTCAGATGAGAATACAGCGTCGCATTTGGATCTTTCATCGGATCAGCCGTGTAAACGCCATCAACTTTGGTCGCTTTCAGCACGACATCCACTTCGACTTCAATACCGCGCAAACAGGCAGCAGAGTCGGTAGTGAAGAATGGATTACCGGTACCAGCAGAGAAGATCACCACATCACCCTGCGCCAATGCCCGCATGGCATGACGACGGTCATAGTGATCGACAACACCGCTCATCGGAATCGCAGACATCACCCGTGTAGAAATATTACTGCGCTCCAGCGCATCGCGCATGGCCAGCGCATTCATCACCGTTGCCAGCATACCCATATGGTCGCCGGTCACACGGTCCATTCCGGCTGCACTCAGTGCCGCACCACGGAACAGGTTACCGCCACCGATAACGATCCCCACCTGAACACCAATCCCCACCAACTGACCGATTTCCAGTGCCATTCGATTCAGCACTTTCGGATCGATGCCGAAATTTTCGTCACCCATCAGGGCTTCACCGGAAAGTTTCAGCAATATACGCTTGTATCTGGATTGTTTATCACTGGCAGGCATGCGAGGTTCTCCACTCAAGGGGGTCAACAGTGTAGCAGGAAAGATCGAGGTTGCGCACGACCAATGCCGTGCACAACCGGAGGGGTTACGCGCTTAGCCTTTCAGCTGTGCCGCAACTTCCGCAGCGAAGTCAACTTCTTCAACTGCGATACCTTCACCCACTTCGATGCGAGTGAAAGATTTAACAGTAGCGCCTGCGTTTTTAGCAAACTGACCTACTTTCAGCTCAGGGTTCTTAACGAACGCCTGCTCTACCAGGCTGTTTTCCGCCAGGAACTTGTTGATACGACCGGTAGCCATTTTCTCAGCGATTTCAGCTGGCTTGGATGCCATATCTGGCTGCGCCATGATGATGTCTTTCTCTTTAGCAACAACATCAGCAGGCATATCTTCTTTGCTCACAACCTGCGGATTAACCGCCGTTACGTGCATAGCGATATCTTTAGCAACGTCAGCGTCACCGCCGTCCAGCTCTACAATCGCAGCAATTTTGGAATTACTGTGAACGTAAGCAGCAACCATAGCGCCTTCAACCAGGAATGCACGACGGACAGTGATGTTTTCACCGATTTTCTGAACCAGTGCTTCGCGGGCATTTTCCAGCTCGCCATTCATCAGCGCAGCAACATCAGTCGCTTTAGCTTCGAATGCAGCTTCAGATACCAGGCGAGTGAATGCCAGGAAGCCTTCATCACGGGCAGCGAAATCAGTTTCAGAGTTAACTTCAACGGCAACAGCGTAGCTGTTGTCATCAGCAACTTTAATGACAACAATGCCGTCAGCAGCAGTACGGCTAGCTTTTTTAGCCGCTTTCATACCCGATGCTTTGCGCAGCTCTTCGATCGCCTTATCGATGTCGCCATCCGCAGCAGCCAAAGACTTTTTGCATTCCATCATGCCCAGACCCGTACGGTCGCGCAGTTCTTTAACCAGTTTAGCGGAAATCGCCATGGTGGTTTACCCCTCAAAATTTTACGAATAAAAACAGAAATTCAAAAAAGGGGAGCCTTAGGCCCCCCTCTGTATTTCAGTCCGAAGATACCCGGAACGCGTTACAGCAGATTTACTCTGCGGCGTTTGGTTCTTCGACTTCGACGAATTCGCTCTTCTCGCCAGCAGCGGCAGAAGCGCCTTCCAGGCAAGCGTCAGCAGCAGACTTAACGTAGATCTGGATAGCACGCAGAGCGTCATCGTTACCCGGGATTACGTAGTCGATGCCATCAGGGTTGCTGTTAGTATCAACAACACCGATAACTGGGATACCCAGTTTGTTGGCTTCGTTAACAGCGATACGCTCGTGGTCAACATCGATTACGAACAGAGCGTCCGGCAGGCCACCCATATCCTTGATACCACCGATAGAACGGTCCAGCTTTTCCATTTCGCGCTGACGCATCAGTGCTTCTTTCTTGGTCAGCTTCTCGAACGTACCGTCCTGGCTCTGGGATTCCAGCTCACGCAGACGACGGATAGACTGACGAATAGTCTTGTAGTTCGTCAGCATACCACCCAACCAGCGGTGGTTTACGAACGGCATGCTCGCACGCAAAGCTTCTTCTTTGATGATCTTACCGGCAGCGCGCTTAGTACCAACAAACAGAACCTTGTTCTTGTTTGAAGCCATGTTCTGAACAACATCCAGAGCACCGTTCATCGCTGGCAGCGTGTGCTCCAGGTTGATGATATGGATTTTGTTACGAGCGCCGAAAATGTATTTACCCATTTTCGGGTTCCAGTAACGTGTCTGGTGACCGAAGTGTACACCTGCTTTGAGCAGGTCGCGCATGCTAATTTTAGCCATGATAATTCCTATAATGTCTGGGTTTGGGCTTCCACAATCCGCATCTGGCAAACCCGGATGGGCACCCTGACAGATGTCTCGGATCGTGTGTAATTTTTGCGTCAAGCGCAATTTTCGAGCGCGAATTAAACCACAAGCGAGCGCTGGATTAAAGCGCTTCTTTTGGCTTGAGCCTGCGGCGTTGCTACAATCTCCAGCCAGAGTCAGGCCAAAGTATCGCAACACAGCGCACATCGGCCGACAACCGGATAGAATACCGGTAACAGACAGATGCCCACACGGGCTCATTTAACGCCAGAACCTGCAGCAACCGGTTCAGACCGGCTCGCGCTGGCAGCCCGGAAAGACGCTGCCTATATGAATAATAGTTAAGGACATCATGAGCATTATCATTAAAACTGCTACCGATATAGAAAAAATGCGCATCGCAGGCCGGCTGGCCGCCGACGTACTCGAGATGATCGAACCCCACGTACAGGTTGGCATCACCACTAACGAGCTGAATCAGCTGTGTCATGACTATATTGTCAATGTTCAGGACGCCATTCCGGCACCGCTGAACTATCACGGCTTCCCCAAGTCCATCTGCACCTCGGTTAACCACGTCGTCTGTCATGGCATCCCCAATGACAAAGCCCTGAAAAGCGGCGACCTGGTCAACATAGACATCACCGTGATCAAAGATGGCTACCACGGCGACACCAGCAAGATGTTCTTTGTTGGTAAACCGCTACCCCATGCCCAGCGTCTGGTTGAAGTCACCCAGGAATGCCTCTATAAAGCAATGGAGCTGCTGAAACCGGGGGTACGACTGGGCGACATTGGCGCGGTGATTCAGCAACACGCTGAAAAACACCATTACAGCGTGGTACGTGAATACTGTGGCCACGGTATCGGCCTGGGCTTCCACGAAGAGCCACAGGTACTGCATTACGGCAAAGCCGGTACCGGCGAAGTCCTCAAAGAAGGCATGATCTTCACCATTGAGCCGATGATTAATGCGGGTAAACGCCAGGTCAAACTATCCAACCAGGACGGCTGGACCGTGACCACCGCCGACCGCCGCCTGTCAGCTCAGTGGGAGCACACGATCCTGCTGACCGCCGACGGCTATGAAGTCCTGACCAGGCGTTCGGAAGAAAGCTTCTGATCAGCCCGGGATAACCTGAACCAACCGTTACGAGAGCGCCATGCCCATTCCAGAACAGATCCAGGACCACGATCTTCTGAACCCTGCCGAATTGCATCGCGAACTGGCGGCCAGCCGCCACGCGCTGCCCGTACTCAAGCACGCCTTGAAAACTGCGCAGGAAAAAATGGATCAGCGCTTTCGCAGCGGTGGCGATATCCGGCAACTGATCTACGGCCGCGCCTGGATTGTCGATCAGGTACTCACCGCGGCATGGCAACTGTTTGACTGGCCCGACGACAAACACGTCGCGCTGATTGCCGTCGGTGGCTACGGTCGCGGTGAACTGCACCCGCGCTCCGATGTGGATATTCTGATTCTGGTGGACGGTATCAAAGCCGAAGATCATAACGACACCATCAGCGGCTTTCTGACCCTGCTGTGGGATCTGTCACTGGATATTGGCTCCAGCGTCCGCAATCTGGACGAGTGCTATAACGAAGCCCGTAACGATATCACCATTGCCACCAACCTGATCGAGTCCCGCACCCTGATCGGCAACACCCTGCTCCACGAGCAAATGTACCTGCGGGTAACCAGCGAAGGGGCATGGACCGACAAAGAATTTTTTAAAGCCAAACGTAAAGAGCAGCAGGGCCGCCACGAGAAAACCAACAACACCGAATACAACCTGGAACCCAACGTTAAAAACTCCCCCGGCGGGCTGCGCGACCTGCAGACCATCGGCTGGGTCGCCAAACGCCACTTCGGTGCTACCTTTATTCGTAATCTGGTGGATCACGGCTTTCTCACCGAGTCCGAACTGGACACCCTGAACCGGGGTGAACTTTACCTGTGGACCGTACGCTACGCGCTACACATGCTCTGCGGGCGACGTGAAGACCGGTTGCTATTTGACCACCAGCGCACCCTGGCTGAATTTTTCGGCTACAAAGACCAGGACAATGGCCTGGCCGTTGAGCAGTTCATGAACAAGTACTACCGGGTCGCCAAAGCGATGTCCGAGTTCAACGACATGCTGCTACAGTACTTCTATGAAGCGATCATCAAAGTCGATGAAACCCCGCACATCGAAGAGCTGAACAACCGCTTCCAGATCAACAACAACGCCATCGAAGTCACCCACGATAAAGTGTTCGAGCACACACCGTTCGCACTGATGGAGCTGTTTGTACTGATCGCTCAGAATCGACAGATCAAAGGCGTACGCGCTTCCACCATCCGCCTGCTACGTGATCATCGCTACCTGATCAACGACGACTTCCGTAATGACCTGCGTAACACCAGCCTGTTTATGGAACTGCTACGCTCCCCGGAAGGCGTGTCCAGTGAACTGAAACGGATGAACCGTTACGGCATCCTGGGACGTTACCTGCCCGAATTCGGCGAGATCGTCGGCCAGATGCAGCACGACCTGTTCCATATTTACACCGTTGATGCGCACACCATGAAGGTGATCCAGAAAATGCGCCAGTTCCGTCACCGGGACTATCGCGAACAGTTCCCTATTGCGCACCGCATCACCAATCAGCTGCCCAAGGTCGAGCTGCTGTATATCGCTGGCCTCTACCACGATATCGGCAAAGGCCGGGGCGGTGACCACTCCCAGCTCGGTGCCGGCGATGCCATTGAGTTCTGTCAGCACCATCACCTTGGCAAATGGGACACCCAGCTGGTTGCCTGGCTGGTTCGCAACCACCTGCTAATGTCGATGACCGCTCAGCGTAAAGACATTTCTGACCCCGAAGTCATCCATCACTTCGCCGGCCAGGTGGGCGACCAGCTGCACCTTGATTATCTCTATGCCCTGACCGTAGCCGACATCAACGCCACCAACCACAGCCTGTGGAACAGCTGGCGCGCCACACTGATGCGCCAGCTCTACACTGAAACAAAACGCACCCTGCGTCGTGGACTGGAATGCCCGGTCAACAAAGAAGACCGCATCGAACAGATACAGCACGAAACCATGGCCAGCCTGCAGCGCCAGGGGCTGAATGAGTCCAGCGTACTGGAATTCTGGAGCACTCTGGGCGATGACTATTTTCTGCGCGAAACCGCCCAGAGTATCAGCTGGCACACCCGCGCCATCCTGGAACACACAGATAAAGAGTTGCCGCTGATCCTGATCCGCCAGACCTCGCATCGCCTTTACGAAGGCGCGACCGAGATTTTTATCTACAGCCGTGATCTGCCTAACCTGTTTGCGGCCACCGTGGCCGCAATGGACCAGCTCAACCTGAACATCCAGGATGCGCGCGTTATCGCCACCGATAACGGCTATACCCTCAATACATTCACCGTACTCACCGACAACGACGAGCCACTGTCGGAAAACCCCGACCAGCTGGAATACATCGCCAACCACCTGGTGGAGCAGCTCGACGACCCCGATGATTACCCGGCCATCATCCAGCACCACGTACCACGCCAGCTGAAACTGTTCGCTACCCGCACCATGGTGCGGCTGAGCAACGACCCAACCGCGCTGATTACCATTCTTGAAGTCCAGACCGCCGACCGCCCCGGCCTGCTGGCCCGCATTGGCCGTATTTTCGTCGAAAATCAGATCGCCGTGCGCAAAGCAAAAATATCCAGCGTGGGCGAACGGGTCGAAGACTTCTTC
>JAIBDV010000165.1 GCA_024686055.1 Neptuniibacter sp. | reverse complement strand
GTGCGGTTCTATCTGGTGTCCTGGCTGGGCGAGCGGGTGACGGCGGACATTCGCCAGGCGGTGTTTGATAATATTATTAACCTGCATACCAGTTACTTTGAGACCAACCGCAGCGGCGAGATTATGTCGCGCCTGACCACTGACACTACATTGCTGCAGTCGATTATCGGCAGCTCGTTCTCCATGGCCCTGCGCAGCATTGTCACCACCAGTGGTGCTTTGCTGATGTTATTTATCACCAATGTGAAACTGAGCCTGATTATTGTCGCCGGGGTACCGCTGATTTTACTGCCGGTGCTGCTGTTTGGTCGCCGGGTACGCAAGCTGGCGCGGCAGAGTCAGGACTCTATCGCGGATGTGGGCACCTATGCCGGTGAGGCGATTCAGCAGATCAAAACCGTGCAGAGCTACGGCCAGCAGGGCCATGAAAGCCAGGCCTTTGCCCGCGAAGTGGATACCGCCTTTACCGTGGCGCGCCACCGGATCAGCCAGCGGGCGTTGCTGATGGCGATGGTGATTATGCTGGTGTTTGGTGCGCTGTCCGGGATGCTCTGGGTGGGTGGCTACGATGTGATTACCGGGGTGATGACCGGCGGCGAGCTGGGCGCTTTTGTGTTTTATGCGCTGATTGTGGCGATGGGCGCAGCGACGCTGTCGGAGGTGTACGGCGAACTCCAGCGAGCGGTGGGGGCCACCGAGCGACTGATGGAGCTGCTCCATGCCGATAATGAGATCAGCGCGCCGGCGCAGCCTTTAGATATCGCACCCCTGCGGGCCTGCCTCAGCCTGGATGCGGTGACCTTTCATTATCCGTCGCGGCCGGAACAGGCGGCGCTGGCGGATTTCAGTCTGCAGTTGCCAGAGGGTAAAATCACCGCGCTGGTGGGGCCTTCCGGGGCGGGCAAGTCAACGGTGTTTGAGCTGTTGCTGCGCTTTTATGACCCATCCCAGGGGGCTGTCTGTTTTGATGGTGTTGACCTGCGCCAGCTGGACCCGCAGTCGCTGCGGGCGCAGATGGCGCTGGTGGCTCAGCAGCCGGCACTGTTCACCGCCAATGTGCTGGACAATATCCGCTATGGCAGGCCCGATGCCAGTCAGGCTCAGGTGATTGCAGCGGCGAAAGCAGCCCATGCCCACGACTTTATTGAGCAGCTGCCGGATGGTTACTACAGTGACCTGGGCGAGCAGGGCGTACGACTGTCGGGTGGTCAGAAGCAGAGGATAGCCATTGCTCGGGCGATTCTGAATGATCCGCGTATTCTGTTGCTGGATGAGGCGACCAGCGCGCTGGACACTGAAAGTGAACATGCGATCAAACTGGCGCTGGATAACCTGATGCAGGACCGGACGACGGTGATTATTGCCCACCGGTTGTCTACCATTATTCATGCTGATCAGATTGCCGTGATCGATCAGGGGCAGGTCGTTGCGCAGGGCAGTCATACGCAACTGCTGGAAAGCTCTGCACTCTATGCCCGGCTGGCCGCACTGCAGTTTAAAGAAGCCTGATAACCGGCCGCTAAAATGGAACCATCGGTGGCGGGTATATCCCTGTATACTGCAGGCGCGCTGATTCGGCGCTCATTCTTATCGTTATTACACACAAGGTAGTCAGCAAGATGAATAGTAAGGCGTTTATGCTGCAGCGGATCTGTATTTTTGCGGGCAAAGAGATTGATCCGATGGTGGATGCAGAGGTGGAAACGCTGTTGCGGGATAAGTTTAATGTGCAGCTGCCACAGCGACGCTCGCTGGATGATTCGCTGGCGTCAGTGGCCAGTGATCTGGAAATTGTTGAGCTGATTCTCCAGTACCGGACCCAGAGCTGACCCCAGGTGGTAACGTGCGAAGCCACAGTGTGCGGCTTCGCTGACAGGGCGTGATTAACGGCGACGACGGGCCGGTTTTTTGCCGATGGCCCGGTCGCGAGCGCGACGCTTCTGCGCACCAGGGGTACTGTTACGGGCCGGGCGATGCTCTTTGGTTGGATCGGGTTCGTAGCCTGGCAGCCATTGTTGTGGCAACCGGGTATCGAGGATGGTTTCGATCTCTTCCAGCAGGTAGTTTTCCGGTGGACTCAGCAGCGAAATCGCCAGCCCGGAACCCCCCGCGCGGCCGGTACGGCCAATGCGGTGAATGTAGTCTTCGGCGTTGTAGGGCAGCTCAAAGTTGACCACGTAGCTGAGCTGATCAATATCCAGCCCCCGTGCCGCCACATCTGTAGCAACCAGTACTCTGATCTCTCCCTCACGGAATGCTTCCAGCGCCCGTTCCCGTGCGCCCTGGGATTTATCACCGTGGATGGACTGAGTTTTCAGGCCGTCTTTGCACATCTCACTGGCCAGCTGGTCCGCGCCCTGCTTGGTACGGGTGAACACCAGTACCTGTTTCCAGTTTTTACTGCCAATCAGCCAGGACAGCAGTTCGCGTTTGCGGTCGGCATCGACGGCATACACCATCTGTTCCACCTGGGTGGCAGTGGTATTGCGGGCATCGACTTCAATCAGTGTCGGTTCATTGAGCAGTGTTTTGCTCAGATCAAAGATCGCCTGAGCGAACGTTGCGGAGAACAGCAGCGTCTGGCGCTGAGCCGGGATCGGTTTCAGAATCCGGCGGATCTCGTCCATAAAGCCCATATCGAGCATACGGTCGGCTTCATCAAACACCAGATGCTGGATCTGGCTAAGGTCTGCCGCGCCACGGCCAATCAGGTCGATCAGACGGCCCGGTGTGGCCACCAGAATATCAACCCCCTGAGACAGTGCGATAATCTGTGAGTTGATGCTGGCCCCGCCATACACCAGTGCGCTCTGCAGCGAGCTGTTCTGGCCATAGCTGACAAAGCTCTTATGTACCTGCTGCGCCAGCTCGCGGGTAGGGGTGAGGATCAATGCGCGAATTGGCCGTTCCGGGTTCTGGCTGTCGTCACTGTTCTGGCTCAGTTGCTGCAGTATTGGCAGGGCGAAGGCGGCGGTTTTGCCGGTGCCGGTCTGCGCCCCGGCCATAATATCCTGACCTTCAAGAATGGCAGGGATGGTCGCTGCCTGGATCGGGGTTGGTTCGGTGTAGCCCTGTTCGGTAACCGCTGCAATCAGTTGCGGGTTAAGGCCGGTGGTGGAAAATCCCATAGCGTTGTCAACTCTGTGTGTATGTTCGGGGCGCATGTGCGGCGCGCAGTTTAACAGGTCTGTGCGGGCGGCGGGTAGCGGGCTGTTTTGATCGGTGCAGATGCAAAAAACCGCTCAGCAGGCTGAGCGGTTTCTGGCAGTAATTAGCTGTGCGGGTGTCAGAACACCAGGTGAGCGACCCCGGCAATGATTGGCAGGGTAATCAGGGTGCGCAGAATAAAGATCATAAACAGCTCCGCCAGATTGACCGGAATTTTGCTGCCCAGAATCAGTGCGCCCACTTCCGACATGTAGATCAGCTGGGTGATCGACAGGGCGGCCACGACGAAGCGGGTCATCTCGCTTTCAATGGAGGCGGCCATGATGGAGGGGATAAACATATCGGCAAAGCCGACCACGATGGTTTCTGAGGCTTTAACTGCTTCCGGGATCGCCAGCAGTTCCAGCAGCGGCACAAACGGCGTGCCCAGCAGGCTGAACAGCGGGGTGTTCTCGGCAATGACCAGCGCCAGGGTGCCGATTGCCATGACGACGGGCAGCACACCAAACACCATTTCTGCGGCGTTTGTCAGGCCGCTACGGGCCATGGCGCTAAAACCGGCGCTCTGGCTGGCACGGTTGATCGCCTGGTCAAGGCCACTGTGAAACAGCTGGCACAGGCTGGGCTGTTTATGTGGCTGGGGCGGCGGTGTGGTGCCATCGATGTAGTCAGTCGATTTGCGGCTCAGTGGTGGCAGGCGTGGCACGATCAGGGCAGCGACAAAACCGGCCAGTGAGACTGCCAGATAGAATGGCAGGAACAGGTGTTCCAGCCCGACTTCGGCGATGACCACTAGACTGAAACTGATCGACACGGCAGAGAAGGTGGTGGCAATCACTGCTGCTTCCCGCTGGGTGTACATCTTCTGTTCGTATTGCTGGTTGGTCAGCATCACGCCAACAGTGCCATCGCCCAGCCAGGAGGTGGAACAATCCACGGCGGAGCGGCCCGGCAGGTTGAACAGCGGGCGCATGATTTTACTCATCAGGCTGCCGATCAGTTCCAGCAGGCCAAAATCCAGCAGCAGAGGAAGCAGCAGACCCGCAAAGATGAAGACGGATAACAGAACCGGCATCAGATCATTGAGCAGCAGGCCGCCGGTATTCTCATGCCAGATCGCCGCGGGGCCCACCTGATTGAGGGTCATGATGGCGAACACACCGCCCAGTACTCGCACCGCCAGCCAGGGCAGGCTGGTGGCAAACAGGGTGCGCAGCAGGTTGTGCTGCTGTAGTGGCCTGATCAGCGTGACCAGGCTGGAGAGCAGGGCGGTCAGTGCGACCAGGGTGGTCACAACGGTAACGGCGTGCTCGCCCAGCAGGGCTTTAAAACTTTTGGCCAGCACGGCAACCGGGATGGTAATCGCACCTTCCCAGGGAACGGGCGTCATAAACAGCAGCACACCGATTAAAGAAGGCAGAATGAATTTCCATAGCCCCTGGTGCCGGGTGGTTGTGCCGATCGCATCGGATGAATTAGACATACGGTGATTACTACCCTGCAGAATTATTATTGTGCTTAACACGTAAGGCGGCGAATCATATAGCCTGATTGGGTGTTGTCAAGAAAGGTTGTTGTGCAATTGCAATGAGTCGTTAGTCCAGGTCGCTCTGGTTAAAGTCGTCGCGGGTGCGACTCTGTTTAAGCTAAGGAAGAGTCGCCGCTGGTGTGGAACTTTATTGTTATGTCTATGTCCCAGCTCTGTTAACTATCAGGGGCGGGACAATGAGACAGCAAGAAGGGATCAACGGGTGGCTGACGGCGCTGTGGGTGATGTTGCTAACGATGACGACGTTTCTATTGGTGATCAGTCAGTCGCAGGCGGCGAGTTTTGGTCATCAGGGTGGCGTTGACTGGCAGCCATGGAGTGCGGCGGCGTTCGAGAAAGCGAAAGCCGAAAATAAGCTTATTCTGATCAATGTCGGCATGGAAGGCTGTACCGCCTGTAACCGGATGGAACGGGTGACCTACCGTGACCCGGCCGTGATTGAGCTGATTAATCAGCATTTTGTTGCCATTGCCGTGGACGCCCAGGCGCGGCCTGATATTGGCGAGCGTTACTCTGACTGGGCCTGGCCGGCGACGGCGTTTTTACTGCCCGATGCCACTCAGGTGTTTGCCATGGCCGGGAACCGCTTGCCGCGCAATTTTATTCCCTTGCTGCAGGACCTCAGTGCTCAGCACCAGGCGGGTGAGCTGAAGCCGGACCCGAACTCCCCCTATGCCGCTGCTGCACAACCGGTGGAGACTGAGCTGAGCCGCATCCGCGATCAGGTACGCCTGCAGTTGGACCGCACCTTTGATGAGCAGCTCGGTGGCTGGGGGCGCTGGGGCGTGAATACCGAAGTGGCTGGGCCACGCCTGTTACACCTGTATTACCGCGCTCATCTCTACGATAACGCTGAGCTGCGTGCCGCTGCGCTGAAGGTCAGTGAGACCTTTCTGACCACCCTTGATCCGGTCTGGGGCGGAGCGTATCAGGCGTCGATTGCGCCTTCGGTGAAAAATGTGCCTGAACGTTTTCGCAAGCTGATGGCGATCCCCGAGAAGCGTCTGGGTAACCAGGCCAATGCCATGGTTGCCTTTAGTGAGGCCTACAGGCTGACCGGTGAGGCCCGCTATCGTAAGGGAATTGCCGAGGTTGATCGCTATCTGGATAACTGGATGCGCAATCCGGCCGGAAACTGGTATGCCAACCAGAAAGATGAGCCTGCCGATCTGCCGCAAAGCTGGTGGCCACAGGATTACTGGCTGCTGGACAGCGATGAAAAACGTCGTCAGTACGGTATTCCGCCGATCGACCATGCGGTATACACCGATAAAAACGCTGAGGTGATCAGCGCCTATGTCCGGGCTTATGAAGTGCTGGGTGAGCAGGCGTATCTGGACAAGGCGATCACCGCCGCCCGTAGCCTGCTGGCTGAACGGTTGCAGCCTCAGGGCTGGATTCGCCAGTCGGTTGATAGTCAGCAGATGAAAGATGATCAGCGGGTACACCCGCACACTGACGAAGTCCGACCGTTCCTGCGCAGCCAGGCACAGTTTGGTCAGGCGCTACTGGACCTGCACCAGGCAACGGGTCAGGCAGGCTGGTTAGCAACAGCCCGTGGACTGGCTGATGCGATGCTCAGCCAGCTGTACGATGAAAAACAGGGTGGTTTCTTTGCCACCTCGCGGGATGATACGGCCCGGCTGATCGCCCCGCGTAAACCGCTGGAAGATAATGCCATGGCGGCCAGCTTCTTTTATAACCTGTATGTGCTGAGCAAAGAGAAACGTTACCAGCCGGTGGCTGAAACGACGATGCGGGCGGTGGCGACGCCAGCGATTTTGGACCGTGAAGGCAAGATGACCGGTAAAACGGCACTGGCACTGGAAACGCTGACGGCAGCCTATGTGGAGTTTTCTGTGGTCGGTGACCCGACGGCGACAGGCACCCTGGCGCTGTTTAAGGCCGGGCTGGATACCACTCACCCGCGTAAGGTATTGCACTTTGAGCAACCGGGACGCTACCCGGATATGCCCGCCGGGGCGATGTTT
>JAIBDV010000169.1 GCA_024686055.1 Neptuniibacter sp. | reverse complement strand
TCATGTTCAACTTCTCGGTGGTTAACGTCTGGGTATCCCGCAAGTTCCCACTGGTACTGGATGAGCGGCCAAAAGGTAAAGAATTTGTCGTTGAAGTTGCTAATCGCGGCTTCAAGGCGACGCCCGCATTACTGATGCCAGTCATCATTCTGGGTGGTATCTACGGCGGCATTATGACGCCGACAGAAGCGGCGGCAGTGGCGGTTATCTACGCCATTCCAGTGGGCTTCCTGATCTACAAAGGGCTGGATCTGAAAACCTTCCTGTTTGCCGGTAAAGAGTCGGCGACGGCGGTGGGCGCGATCATGCTGATGATCCTGTTCTCAATGATCCTGTCGCAGATGTTTGTGCTCGAAGCGGTACCTCAGGCCATTGTTGAGTCGCTGTTCGCGTTGACTGATGACAAAGTGATTTTGCTGATTCTGGTTAACGTACTGCTGTTCCTGGTGGGCATGGTGGTGAACGATGTGACGGCAATCATTCTGGTGGCACCCCTGTTGCTGCCGTTGATGGAAGCGATGGGCATCAGCCCGATCCAGTTCGCCGCCATCATGGGGGTGAATACCGCCATGGGTGGGGTAACACCACCGTATGCATCGATTCTGTATCTGGGCGCTCGCGTTGGCAAAGTACCAGTCACCAAGGTGATTCGTCCGGCACTGTTGCTGATTGTTACCGGCTACCTGCCCGTAGTGTTCCTGACTGCATTCTGGACAGATCTGTCCATGTACCTGCCGAACCTGTTCGGCTACTGATCCACGTTTAAATCCAATAAAAAACATAACAAGGTGAAACCGATGAAACGTTCATTCCTCTACACAGCTGTACTTTCCGGCGCGCTGGCACTAACTAGCGTGGCCCAGGCAACGCAGCTGAAAATCAGCCACATCCGCCCCCAGGGCACCACCATCGACACCGAGCTGCGTGCCTTTGGCGAGCAGCTGGAAGCGACAACGGAAGGTGAGGTGAAGCTGCGTATTTATCCAGCCAGCGCGCTGGGTGATTACTCGACTGTGCAGGAGCGTATATCAGTCGGTGCTGTCGATATGGCAGTACAGCCTGCGGCGACGGCAGCGTCCCGTAAAATGCAGATTAGTGCTTTCCCATATGTCGCCGAGAACTGGGCGCAGGCGAAGAAAATCTACGGCCC
The DNA here is from genome assembly GCA_024686055.1 of Neptuniibacter sp. Taxonomy (GTDB): domain Bacteria; phylum Pseudomonadota; class Gammaproteobacteria; order Pseudomonadales; family Balneatricaceae; genus Marinobacterium_C. Next base: position 5,455 of record JAIBDV010000169.1, on the reverse strand, counting down.
AGGCGGTGCTATCTACGATGCGATGAAAGGCTTGTATGCCCAGAGCGATATCGTGATGCTGGCCGCCTACCCGGTGTATTTCGGCGGTATCGCGCTGAACACCGACGCAGTATCACCGGCGGACCCATCTGTTGAGAAAGGCATCAAGGTACGCGTACCAGGTATCAAGAGTTTCCAGCTGACCTCTGATGCACTGGGCTACATCAGCTCACCACTGCCGTTCTCTGAAGCGTTCACCGCTGTTCAGACCGGCGTTGTCGATGGGGTAATCGGTGGCGGTGCTGAAGGCTACTACGCCTCTTTCCGTGATGTGACTAAAACCTATGTACCGATCAACACCCACTTTGAAGTCTGGTACATGATTATCAACGCCGAGTCGCTGGCTGATCTGGATAAGGATGATCAGCAGGCACTGAAAGCCGCTGCCGTTGCGTTTGAAGAGAAGCGCTGGGGCACTGCTGAAGCAGACCAGGCGAAGAACGAACAGAAGCTGGCTGAATACGGTGCCAACATCGTCAAGCTGACGGATGCCGATCTGGCGGCTGCGGCACAGAAAGTACGGGCTGAAGTCTGGCCAAAAATCCTCAAGGACGTCGGTGAAGATTGGGGCCAGGCGATTCTGGACAAGATTGCTCAGCACTGATCGCTCGTCTGGAGACGCGTGAAGGCGGGGTAAGCGTGTCCTTGCACTTACCCTGACTGCTACCTCCGACACCGGAGTGATCCGGTTTTTTGGCCCACCTTGCCCCTTGCTTGCTGCTGCAGGGTGGGTCCCTTTTCCCGAATTCAAGCTATTCAGATCGGTTGCCTATGTTTCGTTCCCTTGCTAAATCCCGACCCGACGCCGTGCCGGTCGAACTGTCGATTAATGGCCAGCTGGTCCGCGTAACACCCGGCAGCACGGTCTGGGCAGCGATGGCGCTGGCCGACCAGCGCATCACCCGTCAGGCCCCGCTCACCGAACAGCCTCGCTCCGCGTACTGTGCCATGGGTGTGTGTTTTGAGTGCATGGTGGAGGTGGATGGCCTGCCTAACCGCCAGGCCTGCCTGACCGAGGTACAGCCGGGTATGCAGGTGGTGACTCAGCTGATTACCGAGAAAACCGTGCAGACGGTGGAGGCCGATGATGCCTGAAGTGAAGCCTGAGATGACAGCGTCTGATCGTTACGATATTGCCATTATCGGTGCAGGTCCGGCCGGAATGGCGGCGGCAGTGATCGCCTCCGCACGAGGCGCTTCAGTGATCCTGCTGGATGATAAGCCGCGCAGCGGCGGCCAGATCTACCGTAATGTCGATGCCAGTCCGCTGGATAAGCCGCAGGTACTGGGCCCGGACTATTTACGCGGGGCTGAACTGACGGCTGCGTTTGCCGCCTGCTCGGCCCGCTACCTGCCTGCGACTCAGGTCTGGCACCTGGGCGATAACGGCGAAATATTGTGCTCGCGCAACGGTGCAACACTGCGTCTGACGGCCCGTCAGATACTGGTGGCAACCGGTGCGATGGAACGGCCGTTCCCGATTCCCGGCTGGCAGTTACCGGGGGTAATGTCGGCAGGCAGTGCCCAGGTGATGCTGAAATCCGATGGCCTGGTACACGATAATCCGGTATTTGCTGGTACCGGCCCCCTGCTCTACCTGATTGTGGCCCAGTATCTGCGCCTGGGTGTGCCGGTTGCAGCGGTGGTGGATACCACGCCACTGGCCAACTACTTCAGCGCCATGCGCTATGCGCTGGGGGCCGTGCGTGAACCGGCCATGCTGCTCAAAGGCGTGGGCCTGCTGAATGAGATCCGTAAAGCAGGCGTACCCGTCTATCGAGGGGCTCAGGGGCTGGAAGTGATCGGCAACCAGAGCGCCAGCGGGCTGCGTTTCCAGTCGGGTGGACAGCAACATGAGATTGTCGCTGAGCAGGTGTTCCTGCATCAGGGCGTTATTCCCAACCTGAACTTCACCCGTGCGCTGGGGCTGGAACAGCACTGGAACCCAGGCCAGTTGTGCTGGCAGCCAGCACTGGACCAATGGGGTCAGAGTTCGGTTGCCGTTATCTCTGTGGCGGGCGATGCCTCAGGTATTGTCGGTGCCGATGCTGCTGAACGTAATGGCCGACTCAGTGCGTTGAATATGCTGGCCCGGCTGGAAAAAATCAGCCTGGCCGAGCGTGATCAGCAGGCGTCTGCCGATCTGCAAGCACTGGCCTCGCTCAATGCCTTCCGGCCCTTTGTCGATCAGCTGTACCGGCCGCTGGATAGCCACCGGATACCCGATAACCCGGATACTGTGGTCTGTCGCTGTGAAGAGAAAACCCTGGGCCAGTTGCGAGCCGGGTTTGAGATGGGCGCGCGTGAGCCCAATCAGCTGAAAAGCCTGACCCGCTGTGGCATGGGCCCCTGCCAGGGCAGGATGTGTGGTCATACCGTCAGTGAACTGCTGGCCAAATGGCGTGATGAGCCGGTGGAAAACGTCGGCTATTACCGTTTGCGTTCGCCGATGCGACTGCTGAGGCTGGCAGAGATGAGCAACTTTACCGAACTGTCAGCCCGAGACGCGCTGGTGGACACACTGGCAACGGAGGTGAAGCCATGAAGCGTTCCAGCAAAGCGGATGTGGTGATTATCGGTGGTGGCATTCAGGGTTGTGCGACGGCCTGGCAGCTGGCGCAGCGCGGTGTCAGCGTTGCCGTACTGGAAAAAGATACCGTGTCCCGCCACGCCTCGGGTGTGAATGCCGGCGGTGTGCGACTGCTGGGACGGCATCTGGCGGAAGTTCCACTGAGTATTGCGGCGATGAAACGGTGGCACACTCTGGATAACGATCTGTCCGGTGATACCGGCTTTCGTGCCCGTTCGCTGATTAACATCGCCGCCGATGAGCAGGATCTGGACACCCTTAACAAGCGCCAGCAGCTGATGCACAGCCAGGGCTACTTTCATGAACAGCTGATCGACGTGAAAGAACTGCGCGAGCGACTGCCCCATGTGGCGGACCACTGCGTCGGTGGCGTGCTGTCGTTACAGGATGGTTATGCCATTCCTTACCAGGCGACGCTGTCTTTCAAGCGTGCGGCACAGCTGGCCGGAGCCACCTTTTATGAAGGCCAGGAAGTCAAAGCGATCCGCAAACTGGGTAATGACTGGCTGGTAAGTACTCACAACAGCGAATTTGAAGCACCGAAAATCCTTAACTGTGCCGGGGCCTGGGCAGATCTGATCTCGGTGATGATCGGCGATAACGTACCGATGTCCTACAGCGCGCCGATGCTGGGGATTACTGCCCGTATGCCGCATTTCGCCACCCCGGTGGTGGGGGCTGTCAGCCGACCGCTGTCGTTCAAACAGTTCGAGAACGGTACCGTGTTACTCGGTGGTGGCGCCAAAGGCTTTGCCGACCGGGCGAATAACCGTACCCGGCTGGACTACAGCCTGATGGCGGCCGGGGCGCGTAACGCGATCGAATTCTTCCCGATTATGAAAACAGCCTCCATCAACCGGATGTGGTCCGGGCTGGAAGCCTACATGCCGGATAACCTGCCAGTGCTGGGCCCCAGCGCGCGCAGTGAAAATGCCTGGCATGCCTTTGCCTTCTCGGCCCACGGCTTCCAGCTGGCACCGATTGTTGGCGAGATCATGGCAGATCTGATTACCACCGGCGGCTGCCAGTTTGATCTGGAGCCGTTCCGGGTCAATCGCTATGAGCGCAAGGTGCTGTAAGCGAAGCCCGGCTATCGATTGCACTACATGAATATTACCCTGCCCCTTTGGTCTGCGAAGGGGTGATTGATCCCGACTTTTCAGGAGTTAACAGATGTCTATCGAACGTATCGGTTCCACTGAGCGTATGAGTAAAATCGTCAAGCACAACAACACGATTTACCTGTGCGGCCAGACCGCCGGTGAAGCGGACTGGGATATCGGCAAGCAGACGGCAGAGTGCCTGAACAAAGTGGAAGCCCTGCTGGCAGAAGCCGGTTCCTCTACTGACAAACTGCTGTCCGTAACTATTTACGTGCGTGATATGAAGGATTTTGCGGGCATGAACGCGGTGTGGGATGGCTGGGTTGCCGACAAGCCAAAACCGGCCCGTGCCTGTGTTGAAGCCCGGATGGCGCGCCCGGAAATTCTGGTAGAACTGACGGTAACGGCAGCACAGTAAGCCTGCTGGCCTGAGCGCTGGCCCAAAAAAGAAAACCCCGTTAGCGCAGGCTGACGGGGTTTTTGTTTATCTGCTGTACTGGCTTTAGAACCGGTCAACCCGATAAGGGGTCAGGTCCAGACTGCTCTGGCCGGTGGTGACCAGCTCACTGATCAGCTGGCCTGTTTTCGGTGCCATGGTCAGGCCCATATGCTGGTGGCCGAAGGCGTAGTAAACGTTGCTGTGGTTGGGGCAGCGTCCCAGTACCGGCAGGCTGTCGCTGATGGAGGGACGATGGCCCATCCATTTGATTGCCTGGTCAGTGTTGATGCTGGGGAACAGGGTTTTGGCATGGTGCAGCAGGCGGTCGCAGAACTGGTAGTCTGGCTCAGCCTGTAAGCCGCCGAATTCGACCAGCCCGGCAAAGCGGATGCCGTTTTCCATCGGGGTGGCCACCAGTTTACCCGCACTGAACATGATCGGGCTGTGCAGCTCGATATCGGCGTTGGGCAGTTCGACATGGTAGCCACGCTCCGCTTCCAGCGGGATCTGATGACCCAGCTGGGCGGCCAGTCTGGCGGACCAGGCACCCCCAGCGATCACTACCTGATTCAGGGGATAGACGCCACGATCGGTGATCACACCGGTTGGCTGGCCATTGTTGATTTCAAACTGCACCACTTCGCCGGTGATCAGCTCGCCACCCTGACGGACAAAGTGCTCTGCCAGCGCTTTGACCAGCTTGCCAGGGTTGGGGCTGAAGCCATGATGCTTGAGTGAAACCGCAAAATTAAATTGATCCGAAATGGCGCTTTCCTGTACGTGCAGGGCCGGACCTTCCAGCAATTCATACTCGATGCCAAATTGCCCTCGGGTCTGCCAGGCCAGCTGGTCGGCCTCGAAGGCGGCGCGGTCTTTGTAGAGATAGTAATAGGGTGAGGCTTTGGCAAAATCTTCCGCACCAGCCAGGGCAGCCTGGGCCAGATGCAGTGTGGTTGCCTCTTCCAGCAGCGGGTTGAGGGCGCTGCTGATATGTTTAAAGCGCTCCATCCGGGTGTTCAGGGCAAACTTTGTGCCCCAGTTGGCCAGTTTGGGCAGGTAGCTTAACGGCAATGACAGTGGCCCGTGCGGGTCCAGCAGCAGGTTGGGTACGGTCCACAGGAAACCTGGCGTCGCGACGGGAATACAGCCACATACGGCGAAGACTCCGGCGTTACCGTGGGAGGTGCCATCGCCGGGGGGTAACTTGTCTATCACCGCGACTTTCAGGCCTTTTGCCTGCAGCTGGACGGCACAGGAGATGCCGATAATGCCGGCACCAATAAC
>JAIBDV010000089.1 GCA_024686055.1 Neptuniibacter sp. | reverse complement strand
CTTTCTGGACCTTAAATTCCATGATATCCCAAACACGACGGCGAAAGCGGTCCGTGCAGCGGCTGAGATGGGTGTCTGGATGGTGAATGTTCACGCTTCGGGTGGTCGGCGGATGATGGAAACGGCCCGTGAAGAACTGGAACAGGTGAATGGCAGTAACACACTGCTGATCGCAGTGACGGTGCTGACCAGTATGGAACGTTCAGATCTGGCAGATATTGGTCTGGATATTGAACCGCTGGAACATGTTAAGCGACTGGCCCAGCTGACTGAGCGTAGTGGACTGCACGGGGTCGTTTGTTCAGCGCAAGAAGTCGCGCCACTGCGTGAAACGATTGGTAAGGACTTTAAACTGGTAACGCCGGGTATCCGTCCGGCCGATGCTGAGGTCGGCGACCAGAAACGCATTATGACGCCAGCGGATGCATTGACGGCGGGTAGTGACTACCTGGTTATTGGTCGCCCTATCACCCGTGCGGCCAGCCCGGTTGAGGCGCTGCAGCGTATTGAGACGGAAGTTCAATCCGTATTGACTTGATAAGCCCGGATTCTCTGCTAAAACTGAAGGGCTGGTCACATGATGTGACCAGCCTTTTTAATTGCAGGAGAATACAAGGATGAAGACTCCAACGTGGTTTGGTTCGGTACTGGTCATCTTGCTACTGTCACTGTCGTCACTGAGCTGGGCAGAGCCGGTAAACATCAATACCGCAACGCAGGCAGAGTTCACCACTCTTCGCGGTATTGGGGAGAAGAAGGCACGGGCGATTGTGTTGTACCGGACAGAAAAGGGCAGTTTTAACTCCATTGACGAGCTGTTGAATGTCAAAGGCATTGGCCCTGCCACACTGTTGAAAAACGAGCAACGGCTCAGTATTGGTGCTATTTCTACTGCACCGGCCAGCGCTGGTTTAACTGAGTAAGTTGATCAGGTAAATAGTTGTAGCTGTCGGCGATTTTGCAGCGCGGTACCCGCAGTCGCAAAATCGCTGGTTCTGAATCACTCCGGCGACCCCTTGCTTATTCGCAGGCTGTCAGCCTCGCATCACATATGCCAGTGCCAGCGGGATCACCGCCAGGCTGGCAATATTTCCCAGTAACACAATTGAGGCTACCTGATGGGGCTCCTGCTGATAACGCTCGGCTACCATATAGTTGAGCACTGCTGGAGGCAACGCGCCGAACAGCAACAGGTAACCAAACTGGGTATTGTCCAGCTGTAGCAGTGGTTGCAAAGCAAAGGCCAGCGCAATGCCACTGAGCGGGCATAGCAGGGCGCCCAGCGCACCAATACGCCAATGGCTAAAATCTACGTAGGTCATACGTACACCCAGCGCAAACAGCATCAGTGGGATTGAGATCTGGCCCAGCATGTCAATAAAGGTGTAGATAGCCGGTGGCATGGTCAGGCCAGAGAAGCTCCAGCCAATGCCTGCGATTGAAGCCAGGATCATCGGATTACGCAACACCGCTAACAGGTTACTGCGGTGATCAAGCATGTAGATGCCGACGGTAAAGTGCAGCATGTTCTCAACCATAAATAGCACAATCGCGGCAGGTAGAGCTTGCTCACCAAAGGCCAGCACCACCAGTGGGATGCCCAGATTGCCACTGTTATTAAACATCATCGGTGGCAGAAAGGTCTTCAGGTTGAGCTTTAGTATTATGGCGATGGGCCAGAGTAGCAGACCGGAGCCCAGCACAATGACAGTTGCCCCCAGTGCCAGATTGCCGAATTCAGCCAGGTTGAACGACTTGGCTGACATCACGGCAAAGATCAGTGCCGGGACAAAAATATCCAGGTTCAGCTTGTTGGGAATTGCCATCTCTGGCTTATGGCGACGGGCATAAAAGAAGCCGGTCAGCACAATGGCAGTCAGTGGGAAAACTGTCTGGAAAATTCGCTCCAGCAAAGACAGTGTGGTGGCATCCATTCAAAACTCCTGACGCTGCAACCAGATAAAAAACGCCTCCATCAATGCCCGAGACGGGTGGGCGGATGGAGGCGGGTGGAAAGCGTATAGCGTTACAGCACCAGCGTCTATGGCGCTGTCATAGCGAGTTACTGGTATTTTTTACCCGTTGGTACGACCAGCACTGGGACACTCGCCTGGCGGTTGACCTGGCGTGGAGTGTGGCTGTGATGGCCGATGCGATTTTCGTTACCCATCACAATCAGATCGACGTTAGCCTGTTCAGCAACCATCAGAATGGTATCGGCATGGTTACCTTCTTCAATGCGGAACTCGATATTTAACTGAGGTGTTTCAGGCAGGCTGCTCAGCTCTTCCTGACAGAACTCGGCAATGCGGGCCTCCATCTGTTTTTTTATTTCGTTGATACCTTCATCGTGCATCTGCTTGACGAGGTCTTCTGGCAGGTAGTTCTGGATTAGTGCCCGGCCCAGCTCACCCACCGGCTCGACAACGTGCAGCATAATAATGCGGGCGTTATTGGCAATGGCTTGCTGAACAGCCTGGCGGAATACCGGGCGTGTGTGTTTACCCAGTGAGGTGGTATAGAGAATCGTATTTACTTCAGGAAGTGCCATGGTCATACCCTCGTTCAGATAACCGGGCCTGATACTGTAAGCCCGGTCGTTAATCCATCAATCTGGCAGTGTTACCGGCTGCTAGTGACAGCAGTGTTTATGTTTGTCTGTTTTGCCAATGCCCGGATTGAAGCTGTTGGTCGGATCCAGTTGCTCATAGAACTCACTGAGCTGGGCTTCAGCCTCATACAGATGGCCGACGTTATGCTCGGCCGGATACTTGGCACCTTTGGTTTTAAGCAGGGCCAGCATCTGGGCTTTGATTTTCTTCGGATCAGCCCCTTTTTTGACGATGTAGTCCTGATGGAATACATGGCACATAAAGTGGCCGTAATACAGGTTAGCAACCAGCTGTGACTGAATTTCGTCAGGCAGTTTTTCTACCCAGTCAGGGTCGTTGCGGCGCAGGGCGATATCCAGTGCCAGGATATCTTCCACTTCGTTGTCATGCATTATCTGGTAACGAATCGCGGCACCGGCTGCAGCAAAGCGGTTGAGGTAAGCTTTCTTCGCCTCGTCGTCAGTACAGCTGAAAAAACCGCCTTTCTCATTTCCTTCACCATCGGTACCAAAGGTTTCTGTCAGATAGGCGCGGGCCTCGGCAATGCCTTCATCACTCATTTTCAGCATCAGGTGATGCTCATACTGGTCACGCCACTGCAACAGGCGTTTGGGCAGGGCCTGAGGCAGGCACTGACTGAGCAGCTGCATCACTTTGTCGGGGATGTTCTTTGGCAGGAAGCTGATCTTGTTCAGATACGCTGTCATGGTGCCTTTAAGTGAAAACAGTCTCGGCAGCGGGTCGGTGCCCAGCTTGTCGATCATCACCAGTACATCTTTACCGTACTTCTCCGAGATATTGAAAATATCACGGTGCATATACTCGGCGACTTCCGGCAGCTGCTGGAAGCGGGACAGGATATCGCGACGCAGCTGGGTCAGTTGCTCCGGGCTGTTGGTACCGATATAGAACACTTGCTCCTGCTGGGCAACCGGATAGGTGTCCAGCCGCACGGCAAATACGGCCACTTTACCGGCACAGCCGCTGGCTTCGTAAAGACGGCGCTTGTCGGCGTTGTAGCGCGCCGGGGTATCGGCATCGATATCACGCAGGCGTTCGGAGTACTCCTGGTCGGACGCCAGTTTGCCAGTGTCCTGGACATCACTGTCGGTGAAGTTGCCCTGTTCCAGGTTGGCCAGGATCTGTTCCGGGCTGTCACCCAGGTTGTCGATACCCAGGTGGTTAACCAGTTCCAGTTCACCCTTTTCATTGAGCTGAGCAAACAGCGCCAGTTCAGTGTATGCCGGACCACGTTTGACCAGTGCGCCACCGGAGTTGTTGCATACGCCACCGACAATAGACGCACCGATACAGGAAGAGCCAATCACTGAATGCGATGCACGGTTCAGGGGTTTGAGCATTTTCTCCAGTGTGAACAGAGTAGCGCCAGGAAAACTGAGAATCTGTTTTCCGCCATCAAGCAGTTTTATCTGATTGATGCGGGTGGTGTTAAGAATCACGATTTCGCGGTCGTAGTCGTCGCCGCTGGGGGTTGAACCTTCGGTCAGGCCAGTATTTGCTGCCTGCATAATCAGGATCTTATCCGCTGCTACACAGGCTTTTACGATTTGCCACTGTTGCACCAGACTGATGGGGAATACCACGCACAGGGCATCACCTTCGCCTGAACGGAAGCCTGTCCGGTAGTGTTCGGTCTGGTTGTCGTTTACCAGTACGTTAGGTTTACCGACGATATCGGCTAACTGATCAATAAAGCTGTTTTCAGACATGTGTATATACCGGGATAAAGTGTGACCACCCTGGGCCTCTGGTCAGGGGCGCCTTGCGACTGGTAGTGCCGGTATCCGGCTTATAATAAGGGGGCGCGGGTGGCTGGAAGCAGGTTATCAATGGCCGCTGAGGCCTGTTGATAACCGGATGTAAGCAGTGAGCAGGTTTGCTGTTGGTGACAGACCTGCTCACTTTCAGGCTGATCAGCCGTAGGCGGTGGCAGGCAGCCACAGTACCAGCTGTGGCCAGAAGACCAGTATCATCAGGCCGAGCAACTGCAGCAGGATGAATGGGATTACACCCTTGTAGATGTCGGACAGTTTCACATTCGGTGGGCAGACCCCTTTAAGGTAGAACAGGGCAAAGCCAACCGGCGGGGTCAGGAACGATGTTTGGAGCGCCATGGCGACGAGCATCACAAACCAGACCAGTTCAGGATTATCCACCACACCATAACCATTAATATCCAGCCCCAGCGCAGAGATAACCGGTGCCAGTAGCGGCAGGATAATCAGGGTGATTTCAATCCAGTCGAGGAAAAAGCCCAGCAGGAAGATGACGCCCAGGATAAAGAACACGATACCGTATTCACCAAACGGCAGGCCGGTCAGGAAGGACTCGATCAGCTCATCACCACCCAGCTCGCGCAGCACCAGTGCGAAACAGGTTGCGCCGATAAAGATGGCGAAAATGTAGGCGGTGGTATTCATGGTACCGCCTACGACTTCTTTCAATACTTTGAAATTAAAGCGGCGGTTATAGGCGGCCAATATGGTTGCACCAAATGCACCAACGCCGGAGGCTTCGGTCGGCGTGGCTACACCGGCAAAAATCGAGCCCAAAACCACAAAGATTAACAGCAGGGTTGGGGTGACCGCTTTCATGACATTAAGGAACGCTGTCATGGTAATTGGCTTGGCATCTGCGGGAATGGGTGCAGCAGAAGGTTTGAAGTAACCGACCGCCAGAATGTACACAATGTACATGCCACCCAGCATCAGACCGGGGAAAACGGCTCCCATGAACAGATCACCCACCGACAGTCCCAGCTGGTCAGCCATGATCACCAGCATAATACTTGGCGGGATCAGAATACCCAGGGTGCCAGCTGAGGCGATGGTGCCCAGCGCCAATGGCATGGAGTAGCCCTGTTTGGTCATGGATGGCAGTGACATCACGGCCAGCAGTACGACGGACGCACCAATAATGCCGGTGGAGGCTGCCAGAATGATACCAATCGCGGTTACTGTAATTGCCAGTCCACCACGGACACGGCCAAACAGCTCCTGCATGGATTGCATCAGGCGCTCAGCGACGCCGGACTTATCCAGCATGATGCCCATAAAGATAAACATCGGCAGGGCAACCAGTATCCAGTTGTCCATGATTTTGTACAGGCGGTTCACCACCAGGCCCAGGGTGGTGTAATCCAGCCCGGTCATCGTATCCAGATAGATATCTGCCAGGTAACCGATACCGGCGAACAGTACACCAATACCACCGAGTACCCAGGCCACCGGAATACCGGTAAACAGTAATGCGATGAACGACAGGAACATCGCAATTACAAGAATTTCATTTATATCCATTAACGCTCTCCTCGCAGCAACAGCGTGGTGTCACGGATCAGGCGCGAGATCACCGCCAGGCCCAGCAGGCCAAAAGAGACCGGAATAACGCTTTTTATCAGCCAGCGCCAGGGCAGGCCAGAAGGCGCAGCGGAGTGCTCGTTGATGCGCCACGCGTCAGCGACAAAATCGAGGCTGTGCAGGAAGACCACACCGACAAATGGCAGTACCAGAAACAGGATGCCGATGATCTCAACCAGGTGTTTGGTGCGTGCCCGCAGGCGGGAGTAGAACAGATCGACCCGGACATGGGAGTTGGTGGTCTGAGCGTAGCTCAGGCCGAACATCACGCCGGTAGCGTAGAGATGCCATTGCAGTTCTTCCAGCATGATTAAACCGCTGGAGAAACCTTTACGCAGGATAACCTGCAACATAATTACCAGTACCAGCAGTACATAGACCCAGGCGACGCTCATGCCAATCCGTTGGATAAAGCGGTCGATTCCGTCGGCTAAAGGTACCGCAGGCAGTTTGTCGTTTTCAGTCACTGGAAGACCCTACCCTGATTAATAATTGTGTGTGTGACAGGAGACGGGAAAAGGCGACCGGGTTGCCCAGGTCGCCTGAGGGAGGCAGTTACTTAGCGTTTAGCACGTGGCAGGAAGGCATTCGCTTCCCACAGGTTGTAGCCTTCACGGAACTGGCTCAGGTCATCCCATACTTTTTTGAAGAATGGGTCTGTGGCTGTTTTCTCTGCCACGACTTCATCCCACTTGGACTGGAAAGTGTCCAGCATGGTCTGATTCCAGTAACGGATTTCGACGCCGTTTTCTTTGGATTTTTTCATGACATCGAACTGCATCGCTTCGCCTTCGGCGATGGCATTGGTCATCGATGCTTTACAGGTATTTTCGACGATCGCATGCTGGCTTGCGGACATTTTGCCCCAGGTGTCTTTGTTGACCAGCAATTCAAATACGGTGGCCTGCTGATGCCAGCCAGGGAAATAGTTGTATTTGGCGATTTTGTGCAGGCCCAGACGCTGATCGATCGCTGGCTGAGAGAATTCAGTCGCATCAATTGCGCCTTTCTCCAGCGCGCCGAAGATTTCACCACCTGGCAACTGTACGGTACCCACACCCAGTTTTTCCATCACGGAAGCACCCAGGCCGAAGAATCGCATGTTCAGACCTTTCAGATCTTCAGGCTTATCGATTGGTTTGTTAAACCAGCCGGACGTTTCTGGTGAGATGATGGCACAAGGGATTACTTTAACGTTGTAGCCATTGCTGTCGTACATTTCCTGGTACAATTTCAGGCCGTTACCGTAGTACATCCATGCCATATATTCACCGGCTTCAGGGCCGAACGGTACGGCAGAAAACAGTGCAGCGGCTGGAATTTTACCTTGCCAGTAACCGGCAGTGGCATAGCCAGAATTGACCTTGCCAGAAGATACCGCGCCCAGAATTTCTGGTGGGCTAACCAGTTTGCCCGGCTCGTAGATCTTCATTTTGATCTTGCCATCAGACATCACTTTGAGCTGTTCAGACACCCATTTGATTGGAGTGCCCAGTGCTGGCAGGTGAGTACCGAAGGCAACCGGGGTTTTCAGCAGCAGCTTGTCAGCAGCAACCGCAGTGGTGGATACAGAGAGTACAGCGGCGGAGATAACGGCAGCAGAGAGCGCAGACTTCGCAAAGGTTTTCATACACATCCTTACAGACTAGTTGTTGTTATATCAGTAACGGAGTGGGTAACAGGTTCGGGCTGTTACGCTCATCTCCTATGTATCATCGGTATTGGTCATACCAATTTACCGACTGGATGAGGGGCTACTTTATTTATTATCTGAACAATCTGTCAAATATTTTTTTACTGAGCTTAGGAGATATTGACTGTTTTTCCTTACAACTTTAAGGCAATAATCAATACTAACCAGGTCAAAACCGGTAAGGGTACAGCGGGTCGAAGTGGCGATCGAACGTTCAACAAATGGGCTTTTCGTGGTCGTGAAAATTATAGTACAATTGGTCATACCAATTTGCTTTTGGAGTGATTTTAAATGGCATATCAACGGGTTAGGCAGCCGAAGATATCGGATGTGATTATGCAACAGCTTGAGGAGATGATCCTGGAGGGTACTCTCAAGCCGGGTCAAAAACTGCCACCCGAGCGTGAACTGGCAAAAGAGTTCGAAGTTTCCCGGCCGTCATTGCGTGAGGCGGTACAGAAGCTGGCGGCCAAAGGGTTGTTGATCAGCCGGCAGGGAGGGGGAACCTATGTGTCGGAAGATCTGGGTGGTTCATTCTCTGACCCATTGCTGGATCTGTTTCGCACCCACCCTGAGGCGCAGTACGACCTGCTGGAATTTCGCCACGCGCTGGAGGGGGTGACGGCCTACTATGCTGCCATGCGTAGCACTCAGGCGGATAAAGAGGCGATCCGTAAATGCTATGAAACGCTGGAAACCTACCACGCGACCAAAGCCTTTGATAAAGAAGTGCAGGCCGATGTGGATTTCCATCTGTCCATTGCTGCGGCGACCCACAACATGGTGCTGTTACATATGATGCGGGCGCTGTTCAGTCTGTTAAAGCAGCATATCTGGGAAAACCTGGAAAATATTTACCCCAAACGTGGCCATCGCGACAAAATTCACCACCAGCACGGTCTGTTGATGGATGCCATCATTGCTGGCGATCCGGAAAAAGCCAAGCAGGCCGCCCATGCACATCTGGCCTATGTTGAAGATGCGTTGCTTGAGCAGGGTAGAGAGAACTCCAGGGTAGAGCGCTCTCTGCGGCGCTCGGAAAGCGTGAGCAATCAGCCCTGACCTTTGCTCGGTTGTGTTGTCCCGTGTCGGTTCGCGGTCAGGCTGGCACGGAGCCTGTTTGATGTGCAGTCCTGTGTTGCATTGAAGCGCTGTCAGCGTTTCGACATCTTTTGTATATAAACTACAAGCATACCAACTGATCCGGTCGTAACGTTGGTTACTTTGTGCTCTGCTGGACAATAAATCGGCATTTTTGTAGTATTACTACAAAGAGGGATACGGTATCTCAGCAGGGCACCAAAAGTGCCAGTTTTAAAGCCATCACAAGACATGGCCAGATACCGGGAATGGACGGCAGCGTAAACTCAGAGTGGAGAAGGCAACGTGCAAGATTTTATTGAAGACATTGATCCCGTTGAAACGCAAGAGTGGCTTGAAGCATTGGAGTCGGTCGCTAAAAGCGAAGGCGATGACCGTGCAAAGTATATTTTGCGTAAGCTGGGTGAGCGCGCTTCTGATATAGGCGTAGGTATAGCAGACACACTGACTACGCCTTACCGCAACACCATCGCGCCACGTGACGAAGCCCGTATGCCGGGTGATCTGTTCATGGAGCGTCGTATCCGTTCCTTTATCCGCTGGAATGCCATGGCGATGGTGATGCGGGCGAACG
>JAIBDV010000038.1 GCA_024686055.1 Neptuniibacter sp. | reverse complement strand
AGCAGCAGGCTGGGGACGGTCCACAGGAAACCCGGGGTGGCGACGGGAATGCAGCCGCATACCGCGAAAACCCCGGCATTGCCATGGGAGGTGCCATCGCCGGGGGGTAATTTGTCGATCACCGCGACTTTCAGGCCTTTTGCCTGCAGCTGGACGGCACAGGAGATGCCGATAATACCGGCACCAATAACGGTGATATCCGGTGCCTGTTGTGTGTTCATCCGAGTAATCTCCAGAGTCCGGGCCAAACAGGGCCCTGAGCGGTGGCTGGCCACCGCGTTTGGCTAAATCAGAACGTGTCAGTCAGGGTGCAGTACAGGGTGTACCGGGCGTGATCAGCCCGGTGTGCTGCTCATGTTTTCTGGCAGATAGGTGGCCAGTTCCGGGAACATCACCAGTACACCGACCATCAGTACCATCAACAGGAACATCGGGAAGGCGGTTTTGGCGATATAACCGATGGGTTTCTTGGTCATCCCCTGCATAACAAACAGGTTGAAGCCGATTGGCGGCGTGATCTGTGCCATCTCAACCACCACTACGATGAAGATACCGAACCACAGCAGGTCGATCCCGGCCTGGCGTACCATGGGTTCAACCACCGCCATGGTCAGCACCACGGATGAGATACCATCCAGGAACATGCCGATAATGATGTAGAAGCACATCAGCGCCAGGATCAGTGTCAGTGGAGAGAGATGCAGTGAGCCAATGTAGTTGGCTACGGTCGCTGGCAGGCCGGTAAAGCCCATCGCCAGTGCCAGGAAGGCGGCACCCGCCAGAATCAGGCCGATCATGCAGGAGGTGCGGGTGGCACCGAGCAGGCTTTCAATCAGCGCCTGTTTCGTCAGTGAGCGCTGAGCGGCAGCCAGTGCCAGGGCACCGATAACACCAAAAGCGGCGGACTCGGTTGCGGTGGCAACACCGGTGTAGATGGTGCCGATCACCAGCCCGATCAGCAGAATCACCGGGATCAGGAAGCGTGAGTTATACAGTCGCTCGCCAAAGCTCATTTTCGGTTCCGGGTCCGGCACCTGGTCTTTGCACAGGACTGACCAGCCCGCGATATAGGCCATAAACAGTGTTGCCAGTGCCAGGCCTGGTAAAATACCGGCCATAAACAGCTTGGAGATCGACTCGTTAATGGTCACGCCATAGACGATCAGCGTCAGTGACGGCGGGATCATCAGGCCCAGCGTCGAAGAGCCCACCAGGGTGCCGAAGATCATGAAGTCCGGGTAGCCGCGCTTTTTCAGCTCCGGAATCGACATTTTTCCCACGGTAGTCAGTGTGGCTGCAGACGAGCCGGATACCGCAGCGAAAATGGTGCAGCCCACCACATTGGTGTGCAGCAGGCGGCCAGGTAACGGTGCCATCCAGGGGGCCAGGCCACGGAACATATCTTCCGATAACCGGGTGCGAAACAGGATTTCACCCATCCAGATAAACAGTGGCAGTGCGGTCAGCGACCAGCTGGAGGCGGATGACCAGATGGTGGTGAACATGGCATCGCCGACCGGGCGGGTGGTAAACAGCTCCATGCCGACAAAGGCCACGCCCAGCAGTGCCAGGCCGATCCAGATACCGGAACCGAGCAGGAAAAACAGGGTGACAAGGAAGATCGCCGTAAGGGTAAAGTGGTCCATCAGAACGCCTCCTCTTCTACGTGCTGCGCATCATCAAAGGTATGGTCAGCGTTTAATAAAGTACGGATCAGGTGATCGCTCAGGGCGATGGTAAAAATCACCGTACCGGCGGCCAGTGCCAGTTGGGGAATCCACAACGGGGTGGCGTCCTGACCCTGAGAAATATCGTGAATCAGCTGCGATAGCTGTACGTTGCGAATGCAGTACCAGGCCATATAACCGGCCAGCAAGGTGGAAACACCCAGACACCAGAGGTCGGCCAGGTGGCGGACGCGGCCTTTCAGGCAACTAAGAATCAGGCTGACCCGGATATGGGAGTTGTTGTTGAGGGTGTAGGCCAGGGCGAAAAACGTTGAAGCGGCCATACAGTAACCGGCGTAATCGGCAGAGCCGGGAAACTGTATGCCTAACCAGCGACAGGCCATCTGCGCGGTGATGATCAGCAGGATGGCGACCAGAAACAGTGCGCCCAGCAGGCCGGAAATATAGTAGAGGGCATCCAGCCCTTTGCGTAGCAGCGCCAGCGGGTCACGCCGCTCGGTGGCGTTGAGGGGGGTCTGGCTATTCATAGTTGGACCAAAAGGCTGGTGATAAAAAAGGTGGCGCATGACTGCGCCACCAGGTTCCGCGACGGGCGGGAGGTGCCTGGCTGGTCCGTCGACCGGCCAGGTAAATCGTTACTTGCGGTAAGCATCCAGAATAGCCTGGCCATCTGCACCGGCCTGTTCCAGCCACTCTTTGGTCATGGTGTCGCCGATCTGTTTGAAATCAGCAGACAATTTTTCGCCCGCAGGACCAACCTGCATACCGTGGGCCGCCAGCTGTTCGATGTACCAGCCTGCCAGCTGCTCAGAGCGTGCAGTACCGGCTTTCTCAGCCATCAGCGACAGACCTTTAACGATGTTCTGAGTATTTTCGTCCAGTGCTTCCCAGGCCTGCTTGTTCACGAACACGTAGTTACGTGGCAACCAGACTTTAACGTCGTACCAGTGGGTCAGGTGTTCCCATACTTTGCGGTCATAGCCGGTGGCACCGGATGAGATAAAGGACTCCGCGACGCCAGTGGACAGTGCCTGGCTCAACTCGGACGCCTCAACCTGTACCGGCACTGCGCCAGACAGCTCTGCCATCCGCGCTGTAGCGCTGTTGTAGGAGCGAAACTTCACCCCTTTCATATCCGCGCCGCTGTTCAGTTCTTTCTTGGCGTAGAAGCCACCTGGAGGCCATGGCACAGAGTACAGCAGTACCAGGTTGTGTTTACTCAGCAGCTTTTCAAAGGTGGGCTTGGCCGCATCCATCAGCTGGTTGGACTGTTCAAACGATGTCGCCAGAAATGGCACGGAGTCAAAACCGAACACCGGGCTTTCATTGGCGTGGGCAGACAGAATACGTTCGCCAATCTGCGCCTGACCGGTTTGTACCGCACGCTTGATCTCGCTGCCTTTGAACAGGGAGCCGCCACTGTGAACGCGAATATCCAGCTCGCCACCGGTTGCTACCTTGACCGCTTCAGCAAAGGCCTTGGCATTCTGGGTATGGAAGTTGCCGTCGTTGTAGGCCATCGGCATATCCCATTTTTCGCCTGCCATAACGAAAGTGCTGGCCGCAGCCAGGGTAACCGCAGCAACAGCTTTGGTCAGCGTACGCAGAGTTGTAGACATCGTGGTATTCCTCGAATTGTTTTTATATGGAAACTGAAGGTGTGCCTTCAGTGATAGCAAATAAGGTGTCAGACGGCCGCGATGACGGACATCTCAACCAGCAGTGATGGCCGTGCCATCCGTGCCTCAACACAGGCTCGGGCCGGAGCAAAACCGGGCTCAACCCAGCTGTCCCAGACTTCGTTCATACCGGCGAAATCTTTCATATCCCGGACATAAACGGTAACGGACAGAATCTGTTGTTTGCTGCTGCCAGCTTCGGCCAGCAGGGCTTCAACTTTGGCCAGGGTGGACGCGGTCTGGCCCTGTATATCGACGTTCTCGTCTGCTGGCACCTGGCCACAAAGGTAGGCGGTGTTGTTGTGGATGACAGCGCGGCTCATACGGGTACCGCTATCCAGACGTTCGATCGACATACAGTGATTACTCCATCAGTGGGATGCTTAGTTTGCTGGTGATAATACTGTTAGAGTCTAGTTATAAGTTCCAATACAATTATTGAACGACTCTATACAAAAAACTTATCTGTTTGAGAAATATGATGAATGCCAAGCAGTTAGCTGCCTTTCGTGCGGTGATGTTGACCGGTTCCATGAGTGAAGCCTCGCAGATGCTGCATGTGTCACAGCCTGCGGTCAGCCGGTTGATTAAAGATCTGGAAGATGGGTTGGGCTTTACTCTGTTCGACCGCCGTAACAGCCGGGTGTTTGCCACCCAGGCGGCGCACTCATTTTTTCGCGAAGTAGAGCGGCATTTTATCGGTATGGATAGTCTGACTCAGGCTGCCGAGAAGATCCGGCTGATGAAAACCGGCAAGTTGCGGCTGGCCAGTGCGCCGGTACTGGCATTCAGTGAGATGCCGGAAGTGGTGGCGCGGTTTCTGCGCCAGCGCGATGGGGTCAGTGCATCGTTTGTGACCTACACCTCGGTGGAGGTGATGAATATGGTGGGCTCGCAGCAATTTGACCTTGGCGTGGTAATGCTGCCGGTAGAGAGTACCGAGATTGCGGTGGGTGACTGCTTTCAGGTGGATTGCCAATGCATTATGGCGCCCGGCCATCCGCTGGCACAGCAGGCTGAAGTGCATGCCGGTGATCTGCATGAACAGGATTTTGTCGCTATTGGTGAGCAAAATACCATTACCCGATTCCGTATTGATAAAGAGCTACGCGATGCGCAGGCCCGGCCTAAAGCCCGCATTGAAACACCACTGTTTATTACCGCCCAGGCGATGGTGAAAGAGGGGCTGGGGGTGTCGATTGTCGATCCGTTTACCGCCCGGCGTTATGTGGAGCAAGGCGGGGTAGCAAAGCCGTTCCTGCCTTCAGTACCACTCTATTTTGGTTTCATCACACCCTTGAATCGACCGCCTCGTGGGCTGGTGCAGGAGTTTATTGATGAGTGCACTGAACATCTGAGCCAGCGAATGCCGTTGCAGCGAATAGACCCTTCACAGGTGGTGATCTGAATGTGGACATTTAGCCTGTCGCACCGGGGTGTTCTGCTTGGGTTGCTGGCCAGCCTGATCTGGTCAGGGCACAGCACGGTCTCCAGTCTGGGGATTTCGGTGGGGCTACAGCCGATGGATTTTGCGGCGTTACGCGTACTGGGTGCTGGCGGGCTGTTACTGCCCTATCTGTGGAAACGTCGTACGCTGGTACAACGGTTAGGGCTGGCCCGCTGTGTGCTATTGATACTCTGTGCCGGGGTGCCCTATTCGCTGTTTCTGACCCAGGCGCTTAACTATGCCCCGGTGTCCCATAATGGTGTGGTCTGTATGGGGATGGTGCCGCTGCTGGCCTTGCTGATCAAGTGGCTGTGGTTTAAAGAAACCCCCGGCCGCCGGTCGGTACAGGGGATGCTGATATTGCTGGCTGGGCTGGGCCTGTTTGCGCTGAGTGTGTTGACTGGCACGCTGGGCGAGGTCTGGAAAGGTGATCTGCTGTTTCTGTTATGTGCCTGTCTATGGGCACTGTTTGGCATTCTGACTGCCCGCTGGCAGGTGCCAGCACTTACCGCCACTGCCATCTGTGGTGTGGGGTCCCTGCCTTATCTGGTGCCGTATGTGTGGTGGCTGGAACCGGCTCGACTGGCTGAGGTTTCGGCCAGCCAGTGGCTGTTACAGTTATTGTATCAGGGGCCGATTGTGGCCGGGGTGGCGATCTATGCCTATAGCCGTTGTGCGGCGAGCATGGGGGCTGAACGGGCGGCATTGTTTTCTGCCATTGTGCCTGCCGGTACGGCCGTTGTCGGCTTGCTGGTGCTGGCGCAACCCGTCGCCGGGCTGCAGTGGCTGGGGATTGGTTTGCTGACGCTGGGGATCATCTGGACCCTGACGGGGCCACCAGGAATCAGGCGCGCGACGGCAGGTTAAAAACGCTACACTGAAAATCGTTGCATTCCGGTACCAGGAGAGGGCCTTATGGATAAGACGCTGTTATTGGTGGACGATGAAGTCGCGGTGCTTAATGCGCTTAAGCGGTTGTTCCGTCGTGCAGGCTACACCGTGTATACCGCTGAGGGGGGGGTTAACGCGCTGATGTTACTGGCGGACCACCCGGTATCCGTGGTGTTATCTGATTTTCGGATGCCGGGTATGACCGGTGACGAGCTGCTGCGCGAAGTGAAAAAGCGCTATCCCGATACCGTGCGGATGATTCTCAGTGGCTTTGCCGAAATGGATGTGGTGATGGCCTCACTGAATGACGGCGCCATTTTCAAATTCCTGGTCAAGCCCTGGGATAATGACTTTCTGCTCAAGCAGATGGACGAGGCGTTCGAGCACTGGCAGCAGATGCAGGATCAGAAGGCCCTGTCCCGGCTGGCACTGGGGGCTGAAGAAGCGCTGTTTGATGTTGATCGCGATGGCAAGGTAATCCACCTGACGGCTGCGGCCGCAGAGCACTGTGGCTGGCATCCTGAGCAGGCCCGAGGGCAGTTGCTCAAAGAACTGCTACCGGCCATGACGGATCTGGAACAGGTGCTACTGTTACACCCCGATGGCAGCCGGTTGGCGCTACGTAATGCCCAGGGGCGGTCGATTGAACTGCACTCCACCCGCACCGACAATGATCACTGGACCCTCAAACTCAGTACCCAGGTGGCGGATGATGCCATCACGGTGTATGCCATGGGCATTGAAGGGCTGCTGGACGAGAATGGACTGAAAGCGGCCCTCAAGCAGCTGATACAGCTGGGCGGTAATCAGGTTTTCTCGCTGATCTATCTGAATGTTGATCAGTTTGCCGACCTCACCGGCCAGCTCAGCGCCCGTGAGCTGGATAACCTGCGCTATCAGATCGCCCAGATGTTATTGCTGTGGCGGCGCAGTGGTGGTGCGGTGGCCTGGCTGGGCCATGATGAGTTTGTGCTGCTACAGCGCGGTGTACGCACCGATGCGGATATCCGCCAGCTGATCTCCGAACAGCTGGCACCATTCAATGCGCCACTGGTACTGGGCGAGCACAGCCTGTCGATCAGTTTTAATGTTGGCTATGCGGTGTACCCGGATGATGCCGCCGATGTTACTACGCTCTGCGAACATGCCCGGCTGGCACTGAAACACTCGCGCCGTCGTGGCGGCCAGTACTTCCCCCGTTTTCAACCGCGTATGGCGCTGGACGACAGTATCCAGAGCGAGCTGGTGGATGATTTTTACTATGCTCTGGAGCGTAACGAGCTGGTGGTGTGTTACCGGCCCGAAATCCACCTGCTCGAGGGCAATATCATCTCGGCCGAGGCCTGTCTGGGCTGGCGGCATGAACGTTTTGGCCTGATTGATCCGGAGCAGCTTTATCCAGTGATTGCACAGTGCGATCTGGTAGAGCCGCTCACCGAGTGGTTGCAGATGATGGCGGCCACCCAGCTGGAGTTATGGTCGGTAGAGGGGTTAAACACCTTCCCGGTAACGGTCAGCCTGCAACCGGATCAGACTCATGCCGATCTGCCTGAGTGTCTGCTGCGCTGTCAGTCGATGATTAATATGCCGGTATCTGGCTGGGCGTTGCGGCTCAGTGAAGTGTTTCTGCTGATTGAGGTCGAGAGCAGTCTGCAGTGGTTACCGGAGCTGAAAGCCGCTCAGTGGCACCTGATTGTGAACAGTCTGCAGCGCGATACTCTGTTGCATAACACCGTGCGTCATGGCCAGCAGCAGGAGACCTCACGTGGCTTGCAGAGTGTGGCCCGTTACCTGTCGCGGGAGCAGATCAGTCAGTTAAGTGATGCGGTGAGTGCGCTGGCCGAGCCCGACCCGGCCAGTTTGCTGCTGAGTAATGTGTCTCGCCAGGATCTCAGCAGTGCTGATGTGCGGCGGCTGAGTTTTATGGCCCCGGCGGTCACCTCGGACCGGATGCGAGTGCTGATGGAACGCCAGCCATTGCTGGGCGTCAGTACCATTATTCTGATGGAGGAAGAAGAGCCCGCCTGTTGACGGGCGTGTGACTCAGGCTGCGCTTACAGCAGGCCCTGTTCGCTGAGGAAGCTTTTGGCAGCGGCTTCGATCGACTGCTTTTCCACATCCACCTGGCCGTTTAACCGGGTCATGGTCGCGTTATCCAGTCGGCTGGACAGGTCGTTCAGGATAGCGGCCAGTTTTGGATGCTTATCCAGCGTGTCTTTACGTACCACCGGCACGATGGAATAGTCCGGGAAGAAACCTTTATCGTCTTCCAGTACTTTGAAATCAAAGGCACCGATGCGACCGTCCGTGGCAAATACCAGCGCGATATCCACTTCCTTCACTCGCAATGCATTGTAAGCCAGGCCCGGGTCCATCTTGCGGATTTCACTGCGCTTGAACTTGACGCCATACTCTTTCTGAAAGGGTTTCAGGCCATCCGGGCGCACCGGAAACTCGATGCTGGTGGCAAAGCTCATACGGGTGCCGCTGTTGATCAGCGCTGCCAGTTCGGTCAGGTTGGACACAGCTTTAGTGCGTTCATCGGAGGCACGTACCGCCAGCGCATAGGTGTTGTTGGCTTTTGATGGGTTCAGCCAGACCAGGCCGTCCTCTGCATCCAGCTTTTTCACCGTATTGTAAGCCTGCTCGGCGCTCATCCGGTCTTTGATCTTGTGGAAGCTGCGCAGTGAAGTACCGGTGTATTCCCAGTACAGATCAATCTGGCCATTAAGCTGTGCTTTGTGCAGCACACTGGAACCCATGCCATCACGCTTATCGACATCAAAGCCTTTGCTTTCCAGCAGTTGCTCAGTCATCGAGGCCATCAGCAGCTGCTCGGTGTAGCCTTTGCCGCCAACAACCAGATCAGCGGCCTGAGTTACGGTCGCAGACGCTGCCAGAACGGTGCTGAAGGCCAGCCCGGTGAAGGTTTTTTTTATCATTGTGAGTACTCCGTCAGAGTGATTCAGTCAGTAGTGCCGTACCTGAACTGTACGGGCAGGAACAGCCGCCGAACGGGTCACCTTCGGCGGCAGAAAAAAATCAGCGCTGGCGCAACGGGTTAACCCCTTTGCTGACCAGCACAAAGGCCAGCAGGCCCAGGCTAAAATCAATGGTGATCGCCAGCAGCGCGGTTGGTACCGCCCCGGCCAGCATCATGATGGGCTCATCTACTGCGATGCCGGTAAAGATCAGCTCACCCAGACTGGTGCCGCCGATCAGAAACGCCAGCGGTGCGGTGCCAACATTGATTGCCAGCGCGGTGCGCACGCCGGCCAGAATGACATACAGCGCATTGGGCAGTTCAACCTGCCACAGTAACTGGCGTGGCAACATGCCCATGCCGCTGGCGGCTTCTTTCAGGTGGGCCGGCACGGCCAGCAGGCCGGTGTAGGTATTGCGCACGATGGGCAGCAAGGTGGCGACCAGTAAGCCAAAGATCGCCGGGCCGTTGCCGATACCCAGCACACTCATTGCCAGCGCCAGCAGTGCCAGGGTGGGTACCGTGGTACCAATATTCAGCAGCTGCATAGCGGTTTCGGCATGGCGCGCCAGGGACGGGCGGCTGAGCACAATGCCCAGCGGTATGCCGATCAGCACCGCCAGCCCACCGGAAATCAGCGTCAGTTTGAGATGCGCCACCACCAGGTAGCGGATATCTTCGTCGTATTCCAGCAGTTCTGCCAATACGCCACTACGCTCTGCCCAGACGCCGGTGATAAACACCAGCAGCAGTAGCCCGAAGTAGAGGTAACGTCGTGCCTGATTAAACAGCATGGCTTACCCCTGGGTCCGGTAGGTGGCACCCAGATGGTGGGTGATGCCACGCTGGGTAATATCACCGACCAGCCTGCCCTGATCATCGACCACCGGCAGCCAGCTGCTGTCAGCGGTGAACATCTGCGCTACCACGGTGCGCAGGTCATCGTGCTGCTGGGCGATGCCGTGCAGCCCCTCATAATGTTCACCACACAGGCCCTGATGGTTCCAGGCGACATCACGGCTGATAATACCGATCGGCTCGTGCTGGCTGTTGACCAGAGTAATGGAGCGGTGTTCGTTGCGCTCCATGATCACCAGCGCCTCTGACAGACTTTGCTGGGGTTGGACGAAGGTGGGTCTAGCGCCCATCACTTGCCCTGCCCGCACCAGCTGCAGCCGTTTCAGGGTGCGATCGCTGCCAACAAAGCCGGCCACGAATTCATTGGCCGGATGAGCCAGAATGGTATCCGGGCTGGCGTACTGCTCCAGCTTGCCAGCCCGGAAAATGGCGATTTTATCCGCCATTTTGACCGCTTCGTCGATATCGTGGCTGACAAACAGGATGGTTTTGTTCAGTTCGGCCTGCATCTTCAGGAACTCATCCTGAATCACCTCGCGGTTGATCGGGTCGATGGCACCAAACGGCTCGTCCATCAGCATCACCGGCGGGTCAGCGGCCAGCGCCCGGATCACCCAGATGCGTTGCTGCTGGCCGCCCGACAGTTCGTTAGGGTAGCGCTTGAGAAAGGTCGAAGGGTCCAGTGCCACCATATCCAGCAGTTCGCTGGCGCGGGCTTTGTAACGTTCAGGCTGCCAGCCCAGCAGCCGGGGCACCACGCTGATGTTCTCTTCGATGGTCATATTAGGGAACAGGCCGATCTGCTGGATCACGTAGCCAATACTGCGACGCAGATCGACGGTATCCATGGCGCTGGTGTCTTCACCGTTGATAAAGACCGTGCCGGAGGTCGCGGGAATAATCCGGTTGATCATCTTCAGGGTGGTGGTTTTGCCGCAGCCTGAAGGCCCCAGCAACACACAGATCTCACCGCTGGGCACCTCCATGGAGATATGGTCCGCAGCGGTGACCGGGCCTTCGCTGGTGTCAAAAATCTTGGTCAGGTTGTCGAGTTTTATCATCGTATTACTGTCCTTATCCCGCTACCTTCATACCTTTCGGCGTGAATTTTTTCTGTACCCATAACAGGCCGTAATCGGCTGCAATCGCCAGCACACTGACCGCCATCGCCCCAATAATCAGCTGGCGCGGGTCGGTCTGTGAAATACCGCGCTGGATATAGGTACCCAGCCCACCGGCACCGATATAGGCGGCGATGGCCATGACGCCGATATTCATCACCACCGCCGTGCGCACACCGGCCATGATGATCGGCACCGCCAGCGGGATCTCGACCATCCGCAACCGTTGCAACGGCGTCATGCCGATACCACGGGCCGCTTCGCGCAGTGCTGGATCGACGTTGTTAATCGCGGTGTAGGTGTTACGGATAATGGGCAGCTGGGAATACAGCAGTACGGCGATAATGGCGGGCAGGTAACCAATGCCCTGGCCGATCAGTGACAGCACCGGAATCATCAGCCCAAACAGTGCAATCGACGGAATGGTGATAATCACCGAGGCGATATACAGCACAATGTCTGCCGCCCGCTGGTTCTGGGTGATGGCGATGCCGATGGGCACCCCGGTCACAATCGCCAGTCCGACCGCAATGCTGACCAGCATCAGGTGCTCCAGCGTTAACGCGACCAGCTGGTCGAGGTTTTCCAGCAAGAAGTTGAGGGTATCCAAAAAGCCTCCTTGATTCTTATTATTGGGATCAATCACCCTGGCAGCAGGCCCATAGATGGCAGCCTGACTTAGCTGTGCGGGTGATAGCCGGGGTGTTTACGTGTATGCAGGAAGTCGTAGAGATAGCGAGGGTTGCGCCCGCTGCTGGAGCGACAGCGTCAGTCGACGGTTCGATCCCGCTTCGAAAAGCGTAGGCCATTAGGCCACAAAAGCTCGCTCAAGTTAACCGGGCTGGCTGCCAGGCTAAATCCAGATCAATAGCACGACTGTACTGGCGCTAACTATCTTCACTCTGGCGGGTTGCTGGCTGTCAGTGCAGCCCGGCGCAGTGGTAGAATTGCCACCGATGCAAACTGAGACTGTAGTGATGACCTCGAACCTCGACGACCCTGCCCTGTTAACCAGCCTGCTGGCTATTTACGAGCCAAAAACCCTGGCCCTGCTTCTCAATGAAGTATCGCCCGGTGAATGGACGCCAGTACGGGTGAAACGGCTGGGCAGCGGTGACAGCGTACATACGCTGACGTCGGCTGAGTTCGAGGCACTGGCTGAGCTGTTGCCTCGCCCGCCTGAACACCAGGGCGATGCGCGGTTCAAATTTGTTGATCTGTTTGCCGGGATTGGCGGTATTCGCAAAGGCTTTGAAGCCATTGGCGGTGAATGTGTATTCACCAGCGAGTGGAACAAGTTCGCCGTGCGCACCTATAAAGCTAATCACTACTGTGATCCACAACGGCATCGTTTTAACGAAGATATCCGTGAAGTCACCCTGTCGGATCAGCCGGATATCAGCGAGGAAGATGCTTACGCCCATATCGATCAGGCGATTCCTGATCATGATGTGCTGCTGGCCGGATTCCCCTGCCAGCCGTTTTCCATTGCCGGGGTATCAAAAAAGAACTCCATGGGCCGGGCCCACGGTTTTGAGTGCAGTACTCAGGGCACGCTGTTTTTCGATGTGGCGCGGATTATCCAGGCCAAGCGCCCTGCCGCGTTTGTGCTGGAGAATGTGAAAAACCTCAAAAGCCACGATAAGGGCAACACCTTTCGGGTGATTGTCGCGACCCTCGACGAGCTGGGTTACGAAGTGGCCGACCTTGATGATATGTCGTCCACGGACCCCAAAGTGATCGACGGCAAGCATTTCCTGCCGCAGCACCGTGAACGTATTGTGCTGGTCGGATTCCGTAAGGATCTGGACGCCCACCATGGCTTCTCGTTGCGCGAGATCGCCAGTCAGTACCCCGAACGGCGACCACAGCTCGGTGAGCTGCTGGAGCCTGATATCGATGACAAGTACATCCTCACGCCAAAACTTTGGGAGTATCTCTATAACTACTCCCTTAAGCATAAAGCCAAGGGCAACGGTTTTGGTTATGGGCTGGTCAATGAACAGAGCGTGACCCGCACCCTGTCGGCCCGTTATCACAAGGATGGTTCCGAAATTCTGCTCGACCGGGGCTGGGATTTTAATGTTGGCTTCTATGATCTGATTAACCAGTCCAACCGCCCTCGCCGCCTCAGCCCCCGCGAGTGCGCCCGGTTAATGGGTTTTGAACAACCGGGTGAAAGCCAGTTCCGTATCCCGGTATCTGATACCCAGGCCTATCGCCAGTTTGGTAATTCAGTGGTAGTGCCGGTGTTTGCTGCCGTT
>JAIBDV010000157.1 GCA_024686055.1 Neptuniibacter sp. | reverse complement strand
GCCGAACAGCTTCTGGGCACCGTGGGCGGTGAAAATAATGCCGGTGGGAATCCGTAGCACCAGCCCGGTCAGGCGATTGTCAGTGTGAATCAGGCGGTTTATCAGGGGGCTGTTCATGGCTTGAATCCTCAGTAGAATCAGTGTTGCTGTTTGATGGATTCACTATAGATAAACGGATACTGGAAAAATAACGGAGGATTTTGACCTCAATGGTCAAAATATTTGAACAATGTTTTCGCCCATTACCCTCGATGCCTTGCGCACCCTTGATGCGATTGATCGGCGTGGCAGCTTTGCCGCTGCCGCCGAAGAGCTACACCGAGTGCCCTCTGCGGTGTCCTACACCATTCATAAGCTGGAAGATGAGCTGGGCGTGACGCTGTTTGACCGCAGCCGCCGTAAGGCCGAGCTGACTCCGGTCGGCCAGTTGATCCTGCAGCAGGGCCGGCAGATTCTGACGGCCACCGAAGCATTGACAGCGCTGGCCCGGCAGGCCGCCGATGGCTGGGAAGTTGAGTTGCGCATCTGCATTGAGACCCTGCTGGAGGCCGAAGAGGTATACGCGCTGATTGATGCCTTTCAGTCACTGCAGCCCGGGGTGCGGATTGTGCTGAGTGAAGAGGTGCTCGGAGGTGCATGGGATGCGCTGAATTCCGACCGCTGCGATATTGCCATTGGTGCCTCGGGTGAGCCACCCGGCCAGGGCTTTGCCAGCCACCTGCTGGGCCAGGTCGAGTTTGTGTTTGCCGTGGCAGCGGGCCACCCATTGACGACCTTGCCCCAGCCACTGCCGATGGCCGCGCTGCAGGCGTACCCGACGGTCGTCGTTGCCGACAGTTCTCGCCACCTGCCAGGGCGTTCATCGGGCCTGCTGGATGGTCGCAGCCGTATTGTGGTGCCTTCCATTGCCCGCAAAATCGAAGCCCAGCGCAGCGGGCTGGGGGTGGGTTACCTGCCTTGCCACCGCATCCAGCAGGAACTGCGCGAGGGCAGCCTGCAAGCGCTGACGCTGGCCGAGTCACGCCCGCCCGTACCGATCTCAGTCGCCTGGCGCAACGACAACAGCGGCAAAGGGCTGAAGTGGTTTGTCAGCCAGCTAAGACAGCTGCAGTTTGATAGCGAAAGTGGCGCGCTGATCAGAGGTGATTAGGGCGTGGCTGCCTGTTCGGCAGTGAACGACGCCCAGGCACGCGCCGTGTTGCTGGCATATTTCTAAGCTGCCTATTCGGCAGTGAACATCGGCTGGTAGCTCACGCACTCCGCACCGACTTTCTAAGCTGCCTATTCGGCAGTGAACTAGAGAGATTATCGGCTTTTTCCTTATGATAAAAGGAGTTATCGGCAAAAGCTGAGTTTGCCCCTTTTTTTCGTGGTTGGCTAAGTTGTTGATTTTTGGAGGGTGCTTTCCGGGCGAACAAAAAAGGGTCTGGCAGCTGATTGCAAAGCAGAGCTTCCCGGTGGGACACCGGTCCCACAGGAAAGCCCGGTCTTCAGGTGGCGGGGTTTTGCTGGCCGTGCTGGTTTGAACCGGGTTTGTTAAGCCACTTGGGGGCGGGGTTCAGAGCAGAGCTTCCCGGTGGGACACCGGTCCCACAGGGAAGCGTCATAAGCTCTGCGTTTCGGGTTATTTACCTTCCACAAACAGCAGCGGATCAACCCGGGTGTTATTCAGGCTGACGGTCCAGTGCAGGTGGGGGCCGGTGACGCGGCCGGTTTTGCCGACTTTGCCGATGCTGTCGCCCAGTTTGAGTTTGTCGCCGAGTTTTACGTCGGTCTGGCTCATGTGGCAGTAGAGACTGGTGAGGCCGTTGCCGTGGTCGAGGATGACGGTGTTGCCGTTAAAGAAGTAGTTGTTTACGGCGACTACGGTGCCCGGGGCCGGGGCGGTGATCGGTGCGCCTTTAGGGGCGGCGATGTCCAGCCCGCTGTGCGGGTTGCGTGGCTGCTTGTTAAAGAAGCGCTTTAAACCGAACGGGCTGCTGAACGGGCCTTTGGCCGGCAGTACAAACTGGGTGACCGGCTGGGCCGGGTTGCTCCAGTTTTTGAAGGCGGCCACCATCTCGACTTTTTCCCGTCGCCAGCGGGCGATGTCTTTCGGGTCCGGATTGACGTGACGTTTGTTTTTCACCGTCAGGTACTGGGCGCGGTACTTCTTGTCTTTGATATCAAAGTAATAGGAGGTGGCGTTGGCGCGCAGGTGTTGCTGTTTTTTGGCGTTGGCCTTCAGCGGGATACCGGCGATCGCAACCCAGTGGGCTTTATCGGCCAGCGGGGTGTTTTTGCTGGAGACGATCATTACCCGGTTGCCTTTGTACCAGCCCGCAGGCTTTTTCGCCGCGCTCAGGCCGGTGAGTGGCACCAGGGCGATGCCGCCGGGTACGCGGGCTTCTTCCGGCAGGGTCAGTGCCTGGGCGCTGAGGCTGTAGAGGCCCATGGCGGTGGTGATCAGGCCGGTGATAAGCAGGTTTTTCATGGCTCTATATCCTTCAGAGTTTCAGTCACGGTGCTGCGGATGCGGCCACGGTGCAGGCGGGTGATAATCTCGGCACCGGGCTGTAGCTCGCTGGCGTTGCGCACTACGGTGCCATCGGGTTGCTGAACAATGGCGTAACCGCGTTCCAGCGTGGCCAGCGGGCTGACGGTGTTGAGTTTGCCTGCCGCAGCAGCGAGGCGCAGGCGGCCGGTCTGCAGGCGGTTTTGCATCTGGCGCTGCAGGCGGTGGTGCAGGTTGTCGATCAGGGCGCGCTGGCGGTCGATCTGTTTTTGTGGCGCGCTGAGGGCCAGGCGTTTATCCAGCACATCCAGTTGCAGGTGGTAGTTGCTCAGTTTGCGGCTGATCGCCTGTTTGAGTCGCAGCTCCAGTTCATCCAGCCGCTGGGCGCGTTCACGCAGTTTGTCGCCAGGGTGACGCAGCCGGGCACGTAATGCGCCGATCTGGTGGCGGCCCTGGGCGATGCGCAGGTTCATCTGTCGTTGCAGCCGGGTTTGCAGCTGGTAGAGCCGTGCGCGCAGGGCAGCCTGGTCGGGGCTGAGCAGTTCGGCGGCAGCAGAAGGCGTGGCGGCGCGCAGGTCGGCCACGAAGTCGGCGATGGATACATCCACTTCATGGCCGACGGCGCTGACGATCGGCAGCTGGCTGTTGAAGATAGCGCGGGCGACGGACTCTTCGTTAAATGGCCACAGATCTTCCAGCGAGCCGCCACCCCGGCCGACAATCAGTACATCGGCAACGCCGTGGCGGTTGGCCTGGTCGATGGCGCGGCAGATCTGTGGTGCGGCATCAGCCCCCTGAACGGCGGTGGCATAGAGGGTGACGGGCAGGCCGGGGAAGCGGCGTTTTAGCACGGTTAATATATCGTGGACGGCAGCCCCGGTGGGCGAGGTGATCACGCCGATATGTCGGGCATGGCTGGGCAGCGACTGTTTGTGGGTCGGGTCAAACAGACCCTCCTGCTGCAGCTGGTATTTGAGCTGTTCGAACGCCTGCTGTAGCTGGCCGGTGCCGCTTTCGGCCATGTGTTCGCAGATCAGCTGGTAGTCGCCCCGGCCTTCATAGAGGCTGACTTTGGCGCGTACGACCACCTGGTCGCCATTTTTGGGCTGGAAACGCAGACCCATGCTGCGATTCTTAAACATCGCGCAGCGCACCTGGGCTTTGCTATCTTTTAAGGTGAAGTACCAGTGGCCGGAACTGGGGCGGACGAAGTTGGACAGTTCGCCCTGTACTTCAATGGTCAGGAACGAACGCTCCAGCAGATTGCGGGCCTGACGGTTCAGGTCGCTGACGCTGAGGGCGTGCCGGGAGGCGGGCTGAGGTGAATAGCTGTCTTGATACATGGCCAATATCTTACCCTGGTCCTCTGCTTTGGGGCAGGGCGATGACGTGTCATTTTTGGTTTTATGCCGCTGTCGCAGGTAACAGAATTGTTACCGGATCAGGCTATTTTACCGGGGTATTTCGCGCGATTTACCCAGCGATCAGATTGAGACTGAAGAGGGAATGCTGTAGAATTGCGCGCTTAAATTTTTTACACCTTTTTAAATTACAGGTTGGCTGAGAATGTTGCGAATCGTTGAGGAAGCGCTCACTTTTGACGATGTACTGTTGGTCCCGGGCTACTCTGAGGTCCTGCCGAAAGACGTGTCACTGAAAACGCGACTGACCAAGGGGATTGAGCTAAACATTCCGCTGGTATCCGCGGCGATGGACACTGTAACCGAGTCCCGCCTGGCGATTGCCATGGCGCAGGAAGGTGGCATCGGTATCATCCACAAGAACCTCACCCTGGAACAGCAGGCGGAAGAAGTTCGTCGTGTTAAACAGTATGAAGCCGGTGTTGTAAGTGACCCGGTAACCTGCACCTCTGATATGACGGTTGGTGAACTGAACCAGCTGTCTGCGGCGATGGGTTTCTCTGGCTTCCCTGTTATTGATAACGGCGAGCTGGTGGGTATTGTGACCAGCCGTGATGCACGTTTCGAGAAGAAACTGGATGCCACGGTTGCCTCTATCATGACGCCCAAAGAGCGTCTGGTAACGGTTGAAGAAGGCGCGGACACCGAAGTTGTTCGTAACCTGCTGCGTAAACACCGCATCGAGAAGATCCTGGTGATTGACGCTGACTTCAAACTGCGCGGCATGATGACCGTTAAGGACATGAGCAAAGCGCAGTCCCACCCGAACGCCGCTAAAGATGACCGTGGTCGTCTGATTGTTGGCGCTGCCGTGGGTACTGGTGCAGAAACCGCAGACCGTGTAACGGCGCTGGTGAATGCCGGTGTTGATGTGGTGATTGTTGATACCGCGCATGGCCATTCTAAAGGTGTTATCGACCGTGTTGCCTGGGTGAAGAAAACCTTCCCGCAGGTGCAGGTGATTGGTGGCAACATCGCTACGGCTGATGCGGCGATTGCGCTGGCAGATGCGGGCGCTGATGGCGTTAAAGTGGGCATCGGCCCAGGCTCCATCTGTACTACCCGTATCGTTGCCGGTATCGGCGTGCCACAGATCAGTGCCGTTGCCAACGTTGCTGAAGCAATGAAAGCACGCGGTGTGCCGGTGATCGCTGATGGCGGTGTCCGGTTCTCCGGTGATGTGGCCAAAGCCGTTGCCGCTGGCGCGTCTGCGATCATGATCGGCTCTATGCTGGCCGGTACTGATGAAGCACCGGGTGAAGTTGAACTGTTCCAGGGCCGTGCTTATAAAGCCTACCGTGGTATGGGTTCTCTGGGCGCGATGGCGCAGAGCAGCGGTTCTTCTGACCGTTACTTCCAGGATGCCTCTAAAGGTGTTGAGAAACTGGTACCTGAAGGCATCGAAGGTCGTGTGGCCTGTAAAGGCCCGATGGGTGGTGTGGTACACCAGCTGGTTGGCGGCTTGCGGGCGTCCATGGGGTACACCGGTAGCGGTGATATCGAGACCATGCGTAACGAGCCGAAGTTTGTGAAAATCACCAATGCCGGCATGAAAGAAAGCCATGTGCATGATGTGAGCATCACCAAAGAAGCGCCGAACTATCGCCTTGGCTAAGCACAGAATAAACATTTGAAGAATGGGGTGGTGATTTAACCGCCCCGTTTTTTTTTTGCAGATTCCACAGGGACTGCAGAGACGGTGGAGACACTGAACATGACACAAGATATTCACGCTCAGAAAATCCTGATTATGGATTTTGGTTCTCAGTACACTCAGCTGATTGCACGTCGCGTACGTGAGATCGGTGTTTACTGTGAGGTCCGTGCCTGGGATATGGACGAAGCGGAACTCCGCGAGTTCAACCCTAAAGGTATTATCCTGGCCGGTGGCCCTGAGTCCGTTACTGAGCTGGACTCGCCACGTGCCCCTCAGGCTGTTTTTGAACTGGGTGTTCCGGTTCTGGGTATCTGCTACGGCATGCAGACAATGGCAGAGCAGATGGGCGGTAAGGTGGAAACATCTGATCTGCGCGAATTCGGCTACGCCAAAGTCCGTCTGGCAGACTCTGCCAGCAAGCTGCTGGAAGGCATCGAAGATCAGCTGGCCAACAATGGCTCGCTGATGCTGGATGTGTGGATGAGCCACGGTGACAAGGTAACTGAACTGCCGGAAGGCTTCAGTGTGATTGCCTCCACCGAGTCTGCGCCGATTGCGGCGATCTGCAACCCGGAGAAAAACTTCTTCGGCGTTCAGTTCCACCCGGAAGTTACCCACACTAAACAGGGCGGCCGCATCTTGCAGCGCTTTGTTGTGGATATCTGTGAGACTGAAGCACTGTGGAACCCGGCTAACATTATTGCCGACCAGATCGCCAAAGTACGCGCTCAGGTTGGGGATAACAAAGTCCTGCTGGGCCTGTCTGGCGGTGTTGACTCTTCCGTTGTGGCAGCCCTGCTGCACAAAGCGATCGGCGACAAGCTGACCTGTGTGTTTGTGGATAACGGCCTGCTGCGTAAGAACGAAGGTGATCAGGTAATGGACATGTTCGCTAAGAACATGGGCGTACGTGTGATCCGTTCTGCGTCTGAAGATCTGTTCCTGGGCCGTCTGCTGGGTGAAAGCGACCCTGAAGCCAAGCGTAAAATAATCGGTAACACTTTTATTGAAGTGTTTGATGAAGAAGCGACCAAGCTGCAGGACGTTAAATTCCTCGCACAGGGCACCATCTACCCGGATGTCATCGAGTCTGCGGCGTCTAAAACTGGCAAAGCCCATGTGATCAAATCACACCACAATGTGGGTGGCCTGCCGGATGATATGGCGATGGAGCTGTGCGAACCACTGCGCGAACTGTTCAAAGACGAAGTCCGCAAGATTGGTCTGGAACTGGGCTTGCCGTACGACATGGTTTACCGTCATCCGTTCCCGGGTCCGGGTCT
>JAIBDV010000168.1 GCA_024686055.1 Neptuniibacter sp. | reverse complement strand
CCGGGCCAGCCGCTGGAAGCCGTTGATGTGCCGGGGGTTAACTGCGAGACCTGTCACAATATTTCCGATATTTCTGGCCGGGATAACGGTGCCTATGTACTGACACCGGACCAGAACGTACCCTCGAAAAAATACGGCCCCCGCCAGGATGCCGAATCGCCCTATCACGCCAGCTCTTACTCCTCGCTCCACACCCGTTCTGAATTCTGCTCCGCCTGCCACAATGTGACCCACCCGTTTAATGGCACCCCGATTGAACGCACCTACGATGAGTGGAGCGAAAGCGCCTATAACGAGGAAGGTATCCAGTGCCAGGACTGCCATATGACACCGGGCCCGGGCGTACAACAGAACCCAGGAAAATCCGCCCTGATGGGCAAAGAGCGCGGCAAGGTGTTCTCGCATTACTTCACCGGCGGCAATGTCACCCTGCACAACTACTTTAACCAGCCCGAGATGGCTGAGCGGGCCCGCGCCATGCTGCGTTCAGCAGCGAAAATGGACTTTATCGACACACCCACAGGCATCCTCGGCGGCCAGATGGCAACCATCACTCTGAAGGTCCGAAATACCGGTGCAGGCCACAAGCTGCCCACCGGCTTTCCTGAAGGGCGCGAAGTCTGGGTGGATTTTCAGGTGAGCGATAGCCAGGGCAATATGATATTCCGCTCCGGGGCCGTTAAGGATGGCCACACCGAAGCAGGCACCCAGAGCTTCAAAGTCACCCTGGGTGATAAAAACGGCAATGTGGTGGAGCTGAATGTCTGGGAAGTTGATCGGGTGTTATCGGATAACCGCATCCTGCCCAAAGGCTACGCCCTGGTAAAATACCGGTTTATGGTGCCTGCCGATGTACAGGGGCCATTATCACTCAGCGCCAACCTGAATTACTGGCCGTTCCCACAGCAACTGGTTGATGAATTACTCGGCGAAGGCAAGATGAAAGTCGAGATCGTTACCATGACCACCGCACAGCACAGCTTAAAACTGCAGTCTCGTTCTGCATTTACATTGCATCCGCAAAAAACCAGCACAGAGTAAACCCACCACACAGCAAAACGGCGCTCAATGAGCGCCGTTTTTATCGGACCGGTAACAGAGGCCTGTTTAACTCAGGGCAACCGAACCATAACTGGGTTCAAACTGCGCTTTGCTCAGCGCTTCCGATGAAACCTGCTTATTACGCTGCGCAGCTGGGTCGTTAGCGGCATCAGCCTGCGTACCCATGATCAAAGCAGGTTCACCCGCCCGATGGCTCTGCACACCTCGACGTTCATCACGCGGCGGCATACCCAGGTAGGCACGGTAACATTTACTGAAGTGCGGTGTAGACACAAAACCACAGGCTGCAGCCACTTCGATGATCGACATTGACGTCTGGCGCAACAGCTGGCGCGCACGCATCAGGCGCAATTTAAGATAATAGCGCGAAGGCGAACAGCCCAGATGCTTCTGAAACAGCCGCTCCAGCTGACGACGGGAGATATCCACGTAGTTGGCCAGCTCATCCAGATTAATCGGCTCTTCCAGGTTGTTTTCCATCAACGCCACCAGATCGATCAGCTTGGGCTGCGTCGTCCCCAGGGTATGGCGCAACGGTACGCGCTGATAATCCTGTTCGGTACGGATACGATCACAGATAAACATCTCTGAAATCGCTGCCGCCAGCTCACCCCCGTGTTGCTGACGGATCAGCCCCAGCATCATATCCATCGGGACAATGCCGCCTGAGCTGGTCAGCCGCTGTGGGCTGATATTAAACAGCCGATTGGTGTTGATAACTTTGGGAAAGGCTTCGTGTAGTGACGCCTGACACTCCCAATGCGCACTGCACTCATGGCCATCCAGTAAACCAGCAACGGCCAGCACATAAGCACCCGTACAGACGCCACCCAGGCTGACGCCTTTGCGATCCTGCGACTGCAACCAGCGTATTTCTTGCTGATTGTAGTTACGGGTGATATTTACCCCGCCCACCACAATCACCACATCCAGCTTGCTGGCATCAGCAAAGCTGAAGTCCGGCGTGATTTTCAAGCCATCACTGGCGGATACCGGCTCGCCCTTTTCACTCAGGGTAAACCAGTCATACAGCTCTTTGCCGGACAACTGATTAGCCATCCGCAACGGCTCAATCGCTGCCGCCAATGAGATCATGGTGAAGTTATTAATCAGCATAAAGCCGATACGTCGAATCGAGCCAAGCTCCTTCGCTGGAGCTTTATTATTGTTTTGTATCATCTGCAGGGCCCCGCAGTGCTGCTGCCGCAAAACGGCATTTCTAATTGTTATTCTCAGGCATACCGCTATCAGTTTTTGCAGGGGTCGCCCTCACTCGAATACCCAGCAATTCACATCTGTGTGCTGTAACGGCCTGAACCAGCAGGCATGGGCAGACGCATCTGACCCAACGGCTAAGTTAACCGTTTTTGAACAGTAACGAAATGGAAGGGAATTCACGTAGACCCCCATTACAGTCCGTAAAGCTGCCATCAACAGTAGCAAAAATGCCGGTTGCCAGCACCCCAAAACTCTTCAATTATTTCTTATATTTCAATAAGTTAATCATATTGAATGAGGCTTATTTATTGGGAATAACCCTGATTGATTAATGTTCAATCCATATCAATGACGACACCCGCTGTCGCGAATAGATATGTCGCAGTCGCTTTACTCGCAACACAGTGTTACTAAGTAACAAAATGTCTTTTTCAGACCGCTATATGCCTTTTTTAGGCAACTCGCCTGCCTCGCTCACCGATACCGTTGTCCGGTCAAGATCAGAACTATAAAAAACAGCATCAAGGAGCAACGTTATGTGCAGCACGCATTCCAACCGCGGCGTAGTTTACAAAGGTGCCGGCAAGGTCGGTGTTGAGTCGATCCCATACCCGGAACTGGCAATCGGCAACCGTAAGTGCGATCACGGTGTCATCCTGAAAGTTATCACCACCAACATCTGTGGTAGTGATCAGCACATGGTCCGTGGCCGCACCACCGCCGAAGAAGGTCTGGTGCTGGGTCATGAGATTACCGGTGTTATCCTGGAAACCGGTCGTGATGTTGAGTTCCTCAAAGTAGGCGACATCGTCTCTGTACCGTTCAACATCGCCTGTGGCCGCTGCCGTAACTGTAAAGAAGGCCTGACCGGCATCTGTCTGAGCGTTAACCCGGCCCGCCCTGGTGCAGCCTACGGTTACGTAGACATGGGTGGCTGGGTCGGTGGCCAGGCTGAATACGTGATGGTGCCATACGCTGACTTCAACCTGCTGAAATTCCCGGATTCTGACCAGGCGATGGAAAAAATCCGTGACCTGACCCTGCTGTCTGACATTTTCCCAACCGGCTTCCATGGCTGTGTAACGGCAGGTGTTGGCCCGGGTTCCACGGTTTACATCGCTGGCGCTGGCCCGGTGGGTCTGGCAGCTGCTGTTTCTGCTCAGCTGCTGGGTGCCGCCTGCGTTATCGTTGGCGACATGATCACTGACCGTCTGGAACAGGCGCGTAGCTTCGGCTGTGAAACCATCGACCTGCGTGAAGACGGCGATATGGCCGACAAGCTGGAAGTAATTCTGGGCGAACGTGAAGTTGATGCTTTCGTTGACTGTGTTGGCTTTGAAGCCCATGGCTGTGGTTGTAACCACGGTAAAGAAGCACCAGCAACCGTACTGAACTCTGCCATGCAGATGACCCGCGCAGGCGGCCAGATCGGCATTCCAGGCCTCTATGTAACTGAAGATCCAGGCGCAGCAGATGATGCGGCCAAACAGGGTGCCCTGAGCATGCGCTTTGGTCTGGGCTGGGCGAAGTCCCACTCCTTCCACACCGGCCAGTGCCCGGTTATGAAATACCACCGCGCGCTGATGCAGGCGATCCTGTTCGACAAAGTCGACATCGCCAAAGCTGTTAACGTGCAGATGATCTCACTGGATAACGCCCCGGCAGGCTACGCCGACTTCGACGGTGGCGCAGCGAAGAAATACGTTATCGACCCGCACGGATCTGTATCCGCTGCCTGATCGAAAACAGGGAACCGCTCAGGCCCACCCGCTCGCCCTCCGAGCTGGCCTGAACCGGTTCCAGTTTTCTACCAAACCACGCCTTTAGGCGTGGTTTTTTACTTGCGCACCGCGCTGGATAAACTCAATGACCACCCTGACTGACAGCCTCAACCACTCACCTCAGGCCAGCTACAGCCGAGGTTTCGCCCTGGTGCTGATCTCTGCCATCGGCTACGGCATTCAGCCCTTCTTTGCCGCCTACGGTTTTGCCGCCGGGGCAGACCCAATCGGCCTGTTGTTAAGCCGCTTCACCATCGCCAGCCTGATGCTGGGTGGCTGGCTCTGGCTACGCCGCACTCCATTACCCACACTGGCCCAGGCCATTCCCGCCCTGCTGGTCGGCGTTGGCTACGCCGGAGCAGCACTGGGTTACTACAGCGCCAGCCAGACCAGCTCCGTCAGCCTGGCGGTCATCCTGATGTTCTCCTTCCCGGCCTTTGTGATTCTGTTTTCACTGCTATTCCTGCGCACCCCCACCACTCCCAGCCGCCTGCTGGCACTCGTACTCGCGCTAGGCGGTGTGGCACTGGCCAGCGGACTGGAACTGAAAGGTGATATGCAAGGCATCGGCTGGGCATTATTTGCTGCCGTCAGCTACGGGGCCGCGATCCTGTATGGCACCCATAAACTGCCCCGCAAAAGCTCACTGACCTCTGCCGCGCTGATTATGCTCGGCTGCACCCTGACCTTTGCTGTCGCTGCCCTGTGGCAAACCCCCAGCTGGCCCCACACCGGCCAGGGCTGGACCGCCATCGCCGGGCTGGCACTGTTTGCTACTATCCTGCCCATAGCCACTTTTATTAGTGGTGCCGCCAGCATTGGTGCCTCCGATGCCTCTACCCTGTCGACCCTTGAGCCGGTGATTGCCGTCACCGTTGCCGTCAGCCTGCTGGGCGAGAGCCTCAGCCTGTCGATGTTAGCCGGTGGTGCTCTGGTACTCGGTGCATCCATCCTGCTGGCCCGCACCCGCTAATCACCTCTTCCGCTAGAAACCTCATTTCATAGGGGTATTTGCCTATTTAAACACCTGGCTAACCCTATGATTTAGCTAAAGATATTTTCTGCTGAAGACAGAAGAAGATAGATGCAAAAAAGCGCCAGGCCCGATATTATCAAGGCACGATAATAACAACGATCAGCACTCTGCTGACATCTGCTTTGAAAGGTTCGACACCATGAGTGAACAGTCAGAACAGCGCCAGTTCAGCAGCGCACTGCGCGATGCCAACAGCCCCTTTCTGCCCAGCCAGCAACGACCCGACCGGCCGATCCGGGTCGGCTTTGTGCTACTGGAGCATTTTTCCATGATGGCCTTCACCGCCGCTGTCGATGCACTGGTAACCGCCAACCTGGTCAACACCACGCCGCTGTTCAGCGTCAGCACCTATGGCCTGGGCACCACGGCCGTACGCAGTGATCTGGGTATCGATATTTCCAGCAACAGCACCCTGGACAGGCTCAGCCTGGAAGGCCCCAGCGCAGTGGATATTCTGCTGGTGTGTGGCGGCTTTCGTTGCGCGCTGGGTGAGTTTCGCAACCTCAGCCAGTGCCTGAAAACTGCTGCCCGTCACGAAAAAATCATCGGTGGCCTGTGGAATGGTGCCATCCCGCTGGCCCATGCCGGCTTGCTGGACAGCCAGCGCTGTGCTCTGCACCCGGATAACCATGCGTTTTTGCAGGAACAGTTTCCCCGCGTCCAGCTGTCGGACCAGGCCATGGTGGTAGACCCTGCCCGGCTCACCAGCGCGGGCCCCAACAGCGCACTGGCAATGATGCTGGCCCTGATCGAGCAACTACAGGGCCCGGATATTGTGCGCGCCATCCGCGAAATACTCAGTTGCGACCGAGCCAACGAAAGCAGTGACCCCAGCCTGGTACAGCCCCAGGATGACCCCAACCTGCCAGAGCCGCTGCGCGATCTGCTGCAACTGATGCGCAGCAATATCGAAGAACCGCTCAACGTCGACGAACTGGCCACCTGCATCGGCCTGTCCCGACGCCGTATCGAGCGCCTGTTTCAGACCCATCTGGACGCTTCGCCCTCACGCTATTATCTGGAACTGCGCATCACCCAGGCCCGTCGCCTGCTGCTGCAAGGCAATGACTCCATCGCCACCATCGCCGCCGCCTGCGGCTTTCTCAGCTCCACCCACTTCAGCCACTGTTTCAAAGATTACTTTGGCGCGTCTCCCAGCCAGGCCCGGCTAAAGCATCGGGAAAGTCGTTAAGCCGTTCATCAAAACCACAGCCACTCGATCCGGTCGAGGCGCTGCGTGAACTGCCGCATAGGCAGCTTAGAAACGCTGGTGAAAAGAGAAATATGCAACGGTGCAGTGAACTGCCGCATAGGCAGTCTAAAAAACCCATCACAGCCCCGCATCAGCGCAGTATAAACCTGCAGGTTGCGACGCTCTTAAGTCGCCGACTGTGAATGGCCCGGGCATGGCCTGCGGGAGACGCGATCAGAGTTAAATTTGTCTGACCGAGGTACGAGGGAGTTTATTTAACTCAGCGTCTGACGCTGGACAGGCACGGAAATAGCCATTCTTTGGAGGCGATGGGGGT
>JAIBDV010000100.1 GCA_024686055.1 Neptuniibacter sp. | reverse complement strand
TTCGACCCTGATGATCACAGACGATCAACAGATCGCTCATCGCACTCTGTACCGAATCAAGAAAGCTCTGCGCCTGCTCTAGGGCCTGGTTTTTCTCTTCAATTTCCACCTGATAACGCACCATGTCCGCGTAGGCTTCATCCATTTTATGGATAACGCTCAACCAGGCATCATCGGTGGCTTCAACAGTACTAACAGGTACAGAGGAATGGGGCATCACAGGGACTCAACTGACAGAATCAGGGGCATAGTTATAGCCTAACCCTCTGGCAGGGATTGTTCAAAAACCAGAATGCTATTACACCCCGGAAAAACCTGCGACTTTTGTACATTTTTTAACAGCGACCGGTCATGCCCCCTTAAACAAGAAGGCTTTAGGGATTACACTAGCGGCCGCTAATTCAGGCACGAAGCAGTTAAATAGACAGGATTCACCCATGCCCCAGCGTCTGCAGGATCTTTCTATCCTGATCGTCGACGATAACCCCGCCAATACCGATCTTTTGCAGCTGATGTTAGAAGACGAGGGGTTTGACCATCTG
The DNA here is from genome assembly GCA_024686055.1 of Neptuniibacter sp. GTDB lineage: Bacteria > Pseudomonadota > Gammaproteobacteria > Pseudomonadales > Balneatricaceae > Marinobacterium_C. The sequence continues at coordinate 8,236 of JAIBDV010000100.1, read as the reverse complement.
GCCGCGCTAAACGACCCCCGTCAGGTTGAACCCTGGCTGCAACAGCATCCGGTCGACCTGCTGGTACTGGATATTCGCATGCCTCATATTGATGGTTTTGCGATTATGGAGCTGCTGAATGCGCACTATGGTCATCTGAATATTCCGGTGGTGGTGGTTACCGCCGAAGATGCCAACCGGGAGCGCGCCTTGCACCTGGGCGCCACCGACTTTATTACCAAGCCCTTTCAGAACTGGGAAGTCAGCCTGCGCATCAGCAATGCGTTGCAAAACCGGCTGTATTTCAGACGCCAGCAGAACCGGGCCGTCGAACTGGAGCTGCAGGTAAAAGAGCGTACCCGCGAAGTCGAAGACACCCAGCTGGAGATCGTCCGCCGCCTGGCACTGGCCGGTGAATACCGTGATAACGAAACCGGTATGCACGTCATGCGTATGAGCCATATGTGCCATCATCTGGCAATCAGCCTGGGCTGTGACGAAGACTTCTGTGAGCTGCTGTTACGTGCCAGCCCGCTGCATGATGTCGGTAAAATCGGTATATCTGACAGCATCCTGTTAAAACCAGGCAGGCTGGATGATGCGGAACGCCAGATCATGAACACCCATGCCAAAATAGGCTATGACATTCTGACCGGCCACCACTCAGGGCTGATGCAGATGGCTGCCCAGATTGCCTTGTGTCACCACGAGAAATGGGATGGCAGCGGCTACCCTCAAGGCCTGCAAGGTGACGAAATCCCCCTGGCCGCCCGCATTGCAGCATTGTGCGACGTGGTTGACGCCCTGCTATCAAAACGCCCTTACAAAGAGGGCTGGCCGATCGAACAGGTGATTGACCTGCTCCAGAGCGAAGCTGGCTATCACTTTGACCCATCCCTGGTTGCACGCTTCCTCCAGCAACTGCCACAGATGCAAAAAATCCGCGCCCAGTTTGCCGATACCGACGACTAAGCCCCCACCATTGAGACCCCACGCACATGCTCAGATATCGACGACTGCCCATGCTGGCCGCCCTGATTGTGATCCTCAGTCTGGGCAGCCTGGTATTACTGGTCAATGCCACCAGCATGCACCAGGTCCAATTGCTTGAGCACAGCGCAGAGCGGGGCCTGAATCGAAGCCTGGCCCGCGAATTAAATAACACGGCAGCGGTTGCCCGTGATGTCGCCTGGTGGGATGACAGCATCCAGAATATCGTCCACCAGCTGGATCTGAACTGGGCACAACAAAACCTGGGGGGCTACCTGCACCGCAATTTTCATATTGATTACAGTGCCGTACTGTCGCCCGAATCGTTACCGATCGTGCAGTTCTACGACGGCCAGTTCAGCAACCGCACACTGGTACCCTCTGCGGCCCTGACAGAGCTGTTAAGGCAGGCCCGTAACGCCAGCCGCAGCCCGGCCAGCGGCCCAATCGTTATATCAGGCATTGTCCATATACAGGGTGAGCTGATGCTGGTTGCCGCCACGCCGCTGCAACAGGAACAGGAACAACTCGATCCGGCAGATACACACCATAACAACTTCCTGATGGTAACGGCCAAGCGGCTGGATGGTGCCCTGCTGGCACAGCTGAAGTATGACCTCAGTCTGAATTCACTGACCCTCTGTAACGACCTGAGTCATACCGCAGACAGCAACCCCAGCCATGTTATTCCACTGACTGATTTTCAGGACGCCCCGGCCGGCCATCTGCACTTTGAAGTACCGGAGCTTGAGGGCTACACCAATATCGCCCTGATAATCACGTTTGTCGTACTGGGATGTGTTGCACTGCTGACCGTCCTGATGACATGGCGTATTAACCGGCTGCTGATCAGCAAGCAACATACCAACCAGAAGCTGCTGGATGAGATCAGCCACCGCAAGCAGACCCAGAGCCGTCTTTATGCCTTACAGGATGCACTGAAACATAAAGTGGATGAACGCAGCTCCCAACTGCAAGCAGAACAACAACGACTGAGTTCCATCTTTGAGGCCAGTGCCGACGGTATTATTACTATCGATGGCAACGGTACTATCGAGACGGTTAACCCCGCTGCCGCGCAGATGTTTGGCTATGACGATGATGAATTGATTGGTAAAGCGATTGAAATCCTGCTCCGGCCCAGCGACCGCCATGGCCATCAGGAATATGTCGATGGCTCTCAGCTGCATGCTCCGCGCATTATTAACAAAGCCCGACTGCTATGGGCCCGCCACAAAGACGGCCGCGAGTTCCCTATCGACCTTAACGTCGCCCCCATCAAAGGTAACGAACGCCGTTTTGTCGGCATCATGCGTGATATCAGTGAACGCGCTGAGCTGGAACGGGCGCGGGAAGTTGCCATTCGTGAACTGCGCAACGTATTGGAAACCGCCGCCGAAGGCTATGTCCGAGTAGGGCCGGCAGGCGAGATACTGGAGGTTAATGAGGCTTTCTGTCAGATGCTGGGACAGCGCCGTCAGACCTTACTGAAAATGAAGCTGGGCGACCTGGTTCACCCCGACTCAGAGCAGACCTTTAATGCACAGATCAGCTCTCGTGAGGTCCAGCTACAACGCAGCTATGAGCTGAAAATGGCCACCGCCAAAGATGTTGGCCACTTCGCTGTCAAAGCTACTACCATTCTGGCTGCTGATGGCAGCATGGAAGGCTCCTTTGCCTTTGTCGCCGATATGACCGAAGTCCGGCACTACCAGCATGTACTGGAGCGCACCCGCGACGAGGCGGAACGCGCCAACCGGGCCAAATCCGAGTTCCTGTCCAGTATGAGCCATGAGCTGCGCACGCCACTCAATGCCATTTTGGGGTTTGCTCAACTACTGTTAAACAGCCGTCGTGAACCACTAAGCGAACGCCAGCAAACCCAGATGAAACACATACTCAAAGGTGGCCAGCACCTGCTCACGCTGATCAACGAGGTGCTGGACCTGGCGCGTATTGAAGCAGGTCGCGTCACACTGTCACTGGAGCCGGTTCAGCCCATAGAGGTGATCGATGAGTGCATCAATCTGATTGAAGGCCTGGCCCATGAGAAACAAATCAGCCTCCATACCTCTAGCCTTGATACTCTCCTGCCGATGATTCGTGCGGACCGCACCCGCTTTAAACAAACCTTGCTCAATCTGGTGAGTAACGCGATCAAGTACAACTCACAAACAGGCCACGTCACCCTTGCGGCAAGTCAGCTGGGATCGGATATGATGCGCTTTGAAATTATCGACACCGGTCAAGGCATCCCCGAACACCGCCAGAGTGACCTGTTTAAGCCCTTCTCCCGGCTGGGTAATGAAAACAGTGACATTGAGGGAACCGGTATCGGGCTGACTATTACCCGCCAGCTAGTCGAATTGATGGGCGGGCAGATCGGCTTTAACAGTACAGAAGGCCGGGGCAGTACCTTCTGGTTTACTCTGCCGCTGGCGGAGACAGGCGGCCAGCCTCCTGTCGCCACCAGCGCCACCGATACGGTCGCGGCGCTTCCAGAACCGGACTCTTCAGCCCGGCAGCAAATTCTGTATGTCGAGGATAACCCTGCTAATCAGCAACTGATGCAGCAGCTACTGGAAGAGCTTTCTGACTACCAGCTGACTCTCTGTCACAGTGCCGAGCTAGGTATTGAACTGGCGATCCGTCAGCAACCACAATTGATTCTGATGGACATCAACCTGCCCGGCATCAGCGGTATTGATGCAATGACACAGCTACAAGCTAATGATGAAACCCGGCATATTCCAGTGGTGGCCGTCAGTGCAAATGCAATGGACTCGGCACGCCGCAAAGCGATGGAGGCAGGCTTTTCCGATTACCTGACCAAGCCGATAGAACTCGGCCAGGTAATGACCGTACTGGAACAATACTTACCGGAACCGGAGGCAATCGATTAACGTCAGGGCTATGCATCCAACAGGCGTAACAGTATCAACAACCGGTGGTAGAAGTGTTGCTGAGGGGACTGGGCAGCGGGCCCGGGCTCCGGCGTAACCGCCGGACACTCGGCCAGTGGCACCGGTGGGTCAGCATCCGCTTCGTTGCAGCGCTGTGCTGTAACGGGCTCAATGGGTGCCGCAGCTCCAGGCGGGGGCAGCACCTGAGCAGCCGCAGGTACAGTGCCCAAGACCAGCAGTAACAGACTGACAGCTAGCCCGCCAGGGGATTTTCGGGCACTCATTGAGACCTCCACAGTTGCAGTTCAAGGTTTACCTGCCCGGCCTCTGTTGACGTCAGCCACCTTCACCCCGGCCTGAAGCAGCGGTAGCAGGCGACCATCAGGCCGCCAGATTAACGCCGTGCGCCTGGGCAAACGCCTGCAACTGCTGCTGTAATTGTGTTTTGCGCTCAGGATCAGCAAAACTGGCCTCAAAGCTGTTAGCCGCCAACTGCAAAGCCTGCTGCGTCGTCAGATTCAGGTCACGCTGTAATGCAATAAAATTTTCAGACATATAACCACCGAAATACGCCGGGTCGTCCGAATTCACGGTCACGCACACCCCCTGCTCCAGCAAGGTCAGGATCGGATGCTTCGACATGTGCGGGTACACCTGCAAGCGGACATTGGACAACGGGCAGACTGTCAACGGTATACGCTGCTCAATCAGTCGTTGTATCAGAGCCGGGTCTTCAATCGCACGTACGCCATGATCAATCCGGCTTACCTGCAAGCTATCCAGCGCCTGCCAGACATACGCCGCGGGCCCTTCTTCCCCGGCATGCGCGACACAGCGCAAGCCTTGCTGGCGTGCCAGCTCGAAGACCCGGGCAAATTTTTCGGGAGGGTTACCCTGCTCAGAACTGTCCAGCCCGACGGCCGCGATACACTCCAGCCAGAGCTCTGCCTGATTCAAGGTTGCAATGGCATCCTCTTCATCCAGGTGACGCAAAAAACTCATGATCAATTGACTGCTGATACCCAGCTGCTTCTGGGCGTCATAGAGTGCCTGTGAGATACCACTGATCACCGTGCCGATATCTACGCCACGATGGGTATGGGCCTGCGGATCAAAAAATGGCTCAACATGCTGCACATTCTGCGCATGGCAACGCTGGAGCCAGGCCCAGGTCAGATCATAAAAATCCTGCTCTGTCTGTAGTACTGCTGCTCCCTGATAATACAGATCAAGAAAATCCTGCAAATTGCCAAATTGATAAGCTGCAGTGAGCGCCTCAACCGAATCAAACGGCAGCGCAATACCATTGCGCCAGGCCAGCTCGAACATTAATTCAGGCTCAAGCGTACCCTCAAGATGCACGTGAAGTTCAGCTTTAGGCATAGCATTGAGAAACTCATTCATATCACTCCCCCGGATACCGTTATTCAGGATTTTTCTTACGCTGCTGGGCCAGCCGATATTCCCGGTCCATTTCGCCATACTGGCGTTCGTAGGCTTGCGGATCGCTACGCCAGAGCCGATAAAGCTTGCGGTCATTGGCCGCCAGTGGTGGTGGGCGCTCCCCTCGACGTCGCAGAGCATTAAGGGTGACCGGAATAAACGCCAGTACCACAAAAAGAATGACCCATAGATATTCGGATTCGCTCACAACAGCCCCTGACAAGATAATCGGCTAACCGGCATTATTATATACTCGCTCAAGAATTAAATTTCACCTGAATATTAACAACACTACAGGCATTGTCAGTGCAGCCAACAGCGTCTGCACCGTAATAATGGCGGCCATGGTGTCAGCATCACCGCCTTTTCTCAGCGCCAGCACATAGGCTGACGGCGGTGCAGGCACGGCAAAACACAACAACAGCGCGGCGGCATACACACCTTCAAGTGCAAACCAGCCAATCACAACCCAGGCTAGCAGGGGCTTTAATAGCAGCTGAAAGAAGGACGCTGTCCAGATGACCTCCCAGCTACCCCGTAAGCGCTCCACCTGCAATGCCGCCCCAACCACCAGCAGGCCAACCGGTAAGGCCGCTGAACTCATTAACGCAACAAAGTCATATAAAGAACCAGACAGCCCCAGGCCACTGAGGTTCAGGCCAATGCCTGCCAGCGCACCCAGTATCAGTGGGTTGGTCAGACTTTCTTTGAGGAATAAACCGGGGCTGGCGCCCTCAGCATTGAGGTACAACACAAAGATCAGCACACAGAGCAGGTTCACCAGCAAAATGATCAATGCGGCAATCAGCGCTGTCGCCGCTACACCGGCTTCGCCAAACAGCTGATCCGCCATCACCAGAGCGACAAAGGTATTAAAACGAACACCTCCCTGGTACAGCGAGGTAAATGTTGCTGCCGGTCGCGGTCGACACCAGCGCTGCCACGCTATCAACCACAGGCTCATCAGTAACAACACGGTAGCGACCGCCAGCAGCAATGAAAATACCGGAAATTCAGCCAGCGGCTTGTTCGCCAGCACCTTAATTTCCAGCGCTGGCATAAACAGGTAATAGAGTACAAAACTCATCTGTTGCCAGCTTGCCAGTGCAATGCCGGCATAACGGCGCAGCAGAAAGCCTGCTGTAATGGCCAGAATCACTGGCACCAACGCTGTCATCACTGCCATAACGCGGCCTCCTATCAGCTAAAGGACGCTATGCTACGGAAACAATAACGTTAGAAAAATTTATATTAAATTGAGTTTTACTTAATAAAAATTAATATCAGCTCTGATAGTAACGCTCAAACTCACGAACAAGGAAATCAGTCAGCTGGCGGCGGTTATGGTTACGTTGCTGATACAGGCCCACCTCACGGCAAAGCGACTCCCGCCCAAACGGCAAAAGGTAGAAACGACGGGAAATCTCTGCCAGCTCACGCTGATTAAGTGGCATGATCGTCACCCCCAGCCCGTGTTCCACCATTTTGAATGCTGCCAGCAGTGAGTCCATTTCCATGGTTTCGCGTAACTGCAACCCTTGCGCCTGCAGTTCGTCCTCAATCATGGTGCCCGCCCACGCCCGGCGATCAAAGCGGATATAGTCCGACTCACGCAGCAAACCGGCCAACGGCTGGCCTTTCGCCTCAAGCGGCGCTACCAGATAAAAAGGCTCGCTGGTCAATGGCTGCCATTGGCAATGGCTGGACAACACCTGCGGCGGGCCGGTAGTAATCACAGCATCCAGCTCACCCTGCTCGACTCTTTGGGTCAGATCGGCCGACATACCACGGTATACCCGCAGAAACACATGCGGTACGGCCCGTCGAAGCTGCGCCAGAACGGGTGCTAATGGCCCGGTCTGTACCGTATAGGTAGCACCGATTGCCAGAGTACCCGACTGATCCGGACTGCTGCCCAGACCCTGCCCCAGCGCCGAATATTGCTGTAATACCTGCTCGGCCCGCAGGCAGGCTTCCCGCCCATCCGTGTTCAACCGGGGCGAGCGGCCATAGCGATCAAACAGCTGCACGCCCATATCACTTTCCAGCGCGCGCATTTGCTGACTGACAGCTGACTGCGTCAGCCCCAGCTGTTCGGCTGCTGCCACAAAAGAACCATAACGTTCAATCGCAACCAGTGTACGTAAATGACGTAACGACATATTTCTCCTGGCCCGTAACCACGGGCTTTGTGCAGCTGCTCAGGCTGCCAAGGAACACTCACCACGGCCCAAAAATCACAAGCGCATAGACAAAGGAAAACGGTGTGTTATCATGACATCACTGCCTGTGACGCAGAGCTATTTATGCAACAATCTGAATATGAAGCTTCGCTATACCGCTTATCACCATGTAAGCCTGTCCTGAAGATTTTCACACTCTATTGCAACATAAGTAATCTTATTCGCGGCTACTAAAGCGCAAGAGTGTGTAATGTTACGCGTTCTTAAGCTACAACATATATTTTCAGGAGACTATCATGTCTAACGCTACTGGCATCGTTAAGTGGTTCAACGAAGAGAAAGGTTTTGGTTTCATCACTCCGGATAACGGCGGTTCTGACGTATTCGTTCATTTCCGTGCAATCCAGTCTGACGGCTTCAAAACTCTGGCTGAAGGCCAGCAGGTTGCTTTCGACATCGAGCAGGGCCAGAAGGGTCCTCAGGCTGCTAACGTTACAGTTAGCTAAGCTACGATTTCAGCCGCAAGGCTAAAAAAGCCCCGCCAGAGTAATCTGGCGGGGCTTTTTTGTAATACCCCGCAACGCCCCTGCCGACAAAACTGCAACAAACAACACCTCCGCCTGACCATAACAATCGCCAGAGCCACAGAAATCAAACCAGTTATATGCACAAGTGTGTAGACAAAGGGAAACTGTGTGTTACTATAGCGTCCTGCCTGTGACGCAGAGCTATTTATGC
>JAIBDV010000080.1 GCA_024686055.1 Neptuniibacter sp. | reverse complement strand
TGCTGCTGGGCTTCATCATCGATGAATTTATTATCGTGCTGATGTGTGCGCCGCTGTTTACACCGATTGTTGTGGATCTGGGTTTCGATCCGATCTGGTTCGGCATTCTGATGATTCTCAACATCGAAATCGCGGTACAGACACCACCTTACGGCTTTGCGCTGTTTTATCTGAAAGGGATCGCCCCACCGGATGTCACCATGCTCGACATCTATAAATCGGTGACCCCGTTCATACTGCTCAAGCTGATGGTGCTGGTGCTCTGTCTGCTCTTCCCGGAAGTCGTGATGTGGCTACCCAATAAGGTCATGGGATAACGAAATGTATAGCAATATTCTGATTCCAGTCGATCTGGAACATGTTGAGATGTTCCCCCGTGCGGTTGCGGTTGCTCGCCAGCTGTTTGGTACAGACGGCGGTACTATCCACAGCCTGTATGTGGATACCAACCATGTTCACAACACTATGTTTGGCCAGTACTCCAGTGAGATCGCGGAGAAAGTCCGCCGCGATGTAAAGCACCGCGTGGCTGAAGTGTTTGAACAGAGTGTACCCCAGGAGATGCGGGGTAGCTGTCATATCCGTAAAGGGGTGATCTACGATGAAATCCTGGAAGAAGAGCAGCGCCTTCAGCCGGATGTGATTCTGATTGCCGCCGGTAAGCCGGGTATCTCCAGCTACCTGCTGGGCTCCAACGCTGAGAAAGTGTTGCGCCATGCCCAGGGTAATGTGTTTGTTATTCGTGATAACAAAACCTGGTAAGTGCAGGATGGTCTGACAAAAGGCAGCTTCGGCTGCCTTTTCTTTTGTCTGTTGTTTGAGGGCGTGTCAGGCACGTTGTAGCAGCACGCTCCGCGCGCGTCAGACGTTGGCACCAGGGCCGACGTTCGCGGAGCGAACTGCTACAGGGAACGGTGTGGGCATAAAAAACGGGCCTCAATCTGAGGCCCGTATAAAGGAGGGTATATCGGGGGGGGAGGGTAGTTTACTTGCTCTGCTTGGCTTCCAGCTTGTCGCAGATGTAGCCGCCAATCGGGATGGCGGAGGTGGCAGCCGGGGACGGTGCATTACACACATGCAGGCTGCGTGAGCTTTCGGCGAACAGGAAGTCGTGTACCAGCGAGCCGTCTTTCATCACCGCCTGAGCACGGATACCGGCCGGGTAAGGCTGCAGATCAGACAGTTTCAGCTTCGGGCAATATTTCTGCACGGTCTTCAGGTAGCCCGGTTTCCACCAGGAGTTCCAGGTTTCGTTCAGGCCAACACGCAGGTTGGATTTCAGCACTTTCCAGAAGCCCGCAAACGTCACCATATCCCAGATGTCTTTGCCGCTGACGTTGATCGCGCCGTAGCCTTCACGCTTCCAGCCTTGCACGGCATTTGGCCCAACGGTCACGCTGCCGTCGATCATTCGGGTCAGGTGGACGCCCAGGAATGGCAGGTCCGGGTCGGGGATCGGGTAGATCAGGTGTTTAACGATTTGATTATGTTCCGGGCCCAGCTGGTAGTACTCGCCACGGAACGGAATAATCTGGAAATCGGTTTCAATGCCCAGCATCCGGGTGGTGCGGTCTGCCATCAGGCCGGAACAGGTGATCAGGAAACGCGCCTGGAACTGTTCGCTCTGGCCCAGGCTGAGGGTATCGACGGTCACGCAGTCAGCTGTTTCTCGCAGGCCAACGACTTCGGTGTTGAGGCGTGTTTTGCCGCCCAGCTGCTCAAAGCATTTCGCCATCGCGGTGGTCACCTGCTGGTAATCCACGATACCGGTGTCATGCACCAGCATACCGCCGACGCCGACAATGTCAGGCTCGCGCTCGTTGAGCTGCTGCTGATCCAGCAATTCAACGCTGATGCCGTTGGTATGACAGCGCTCGTACAGCGCCAGCATCCGTTCATGTTCCAGCGCGTTGGTGGCAACCAGCAGCTTGCCGCACTGGTCGTATTTGATGCCATTCTCGTCACAGAACTTGATCGTCGCCTGTACACCTTCTTTACAGAATTTCGCCTTCAGGCTGCCCGGTGCGTAGTACACGCCCGCATGAATTACGCCACTGTTATGGCCAGTCTGGTGTTTCGCATACACCGACTCTTTCTCAATCAGCAGCACCGTTTTGTCCGGGTGACGCTGTTTCAGCTGCCATGCCGTAGACGCACCAACGATGCCGCCGCCGATAATCAGGTAATCGTAAATCATAGTGTTTATACACCGGGGTTCAGAGAAATCAGGGCTACAACACGGCGTCAGGAAGCGGTGCTGCAATGGGCTGTACCGGCTTGGATGCCAGTGATGTAAATAATGTCGTCATTATGTATTTATGTCAACGTTTGCTGGCTCCAACGTTATTTAATTGTTCTGTCGTCTTCCAGTACACTGTCCTCCGACTCCATTACTTTGCAGATTGCACCATGACAGAACCCGGCCACAGCCCTCTTGCTCCAGATAACGTCAGTTTTGGCACTCGAGTATTGAGTGCGCTTAAACATGACATTCTCAGCGGTTACTTTGAACCCGGTGAAAAGTTGAAGATGGCGCGGCTGAAAGAGCGTTATCAGATCGGTGTCAGTCCGCTGCGTGAAGCGCTGTCGCAGCTGATTGAACAGCAGCTGGTGGTGGTTGAAAATCAGCGCGGCTTTACCGTGCATCCGATCTCAGCCAGCGAGATGAAGGATATCTATCACACCCGCGCTGAGATTGAGGTGCTGTGTCTGAATAAAGCCATTGAGCTGGGTGATGACAGCTGGGAGGCCGGTATTCTGGCGGCGGACCATAAAGTGAAGCGTTCCGCGCATTTGCTGAACAAGGAGAGTCCAACGGACATTCAGCGCTGGGAGGCAATTCATCAGGACTTTCATACCGCCATTGCCACAGGCTGTGCATCGCCAACGTTAATGCATGTGCGGCGGGCGCTGTACGAAAAAGCCTCGCGCTATCGCAATGTCTGGCTGCGGGAGAATATGCTGGATGAAGCGGTGTTTGATGCCAATCAGAAAGAGCACCAGGCGCTAATTGATGCGGTGATGGAACGCGACAGTGCGGCGGCAGCGCAGCTGATTCGCCAGCATCTGCTGGAGCCCTATCGAGCGTTGAAAGACACCGCGCTCTGAATTGCTGAATCAGCCTGGCTAAACGTAAAAAGCCACCGCAATGCGGTGGCTTTTCTATTTCAGCTGTGTGTTTACTGAGTTGGTTTGCGAACCGTTTTCTTATGGGTGAAGTAACCGCGCTGGCGCATCAATTCACGGCGCAGGCCTTCATGAGCGGTGAACTTGTCACGGCCGTGCAACCAGAAGTGGTTGTTGATCAGCAGGAAGTTACCGGTCTCAACCCGGATACCGTTGATGGCCGGGCTGTTCTCGATGGACTCGGACAGATCGGTCAGCCAGTTACCTTCGTCAAAGTCGGCAGGCTGCACGAACTGGTCGATGTAAGACATGATTGGCTGACCTTCTGCATCCAGATCAAATACCGGATGGAAAACGTCGGCTGCAACTTTCTTGCTTGGTGGCGCAGCCCAGCGCATTGCGCGGTAAGCCATCGGGCTGGTAGAGAATTTTTCCAGATCTTCCCAGTCATCCAGGTGCAGCAGCAGAGAGTTGCCACCGTCCATGTTTTTCTCGTCGATCTTCAGCATCAATACGTAGTCGGTATCTTCCGGTACGTAAGTGCCGTCGTTGTGCAGCTCCATTACGCGGTGTGGCTGGCGCAGGTAGCTGTCAGAGTTGTCTTCATTCTGTACCACGAAGCGGGCGTAGTACTGGCCGCTCATGGAATCGAAGTTGGAACGGCCGTAGCAATGGGCAATCGCGGTGGTGAACTTCACCATGTCTTCAGCCTGGGAAACATCATCCAGACCTTCAGGTTTGATCAGCAGTGCGCCGGTGTTGCGATCCACCAGGGTGTCGATCAGCAGCGGCTGCAGCTGGCCAGCACACAGATCGTTGAGGATTTTGGCAACCCGGAACCGCAGGAAAGATTTGTATTCCAGCGCCTGTACCGGCCACTCAGCGGTTGCTGCCAGGAAAGCGTCAACCGTCGCTTTCGGGAACGACAGCTCGATCAGGCGTTCAGGGCACTGCTCCGATGGCTTGATAGAAAATCCGGTGTACTGGGTGTCCAGGTTCACAATGCTGTTCATTTTCTTATCCTTGGTAACAACGCTTCAAGATGAAGCGGATAATATATTCAAAATCTAAAAATATCTACATTTTTATAATTTATGGATTTTCTCTGCTGCATTGTCTCTGTCTTCCAGCCAGATATACTTCCCGCTGAACCCGTCAGGCAGAGCGCACAACGTGAATACACTCACCCCGCACCCGAATGAACAACCCAGTCTGGCCCGCCAGGCTTACCGGCTGCTGAAGCAGGACATTATCAATGGCAGTCACAAGCCAGGTGATAAGCTGCTGATGAGCCACCTGAAAGACCACTACGACATTGGTGCCGGGCCGATGCGCGAAGCGCTGTCCCAGCTGGTGGCAGAGCGGCTGGTGACGGCGATCAGCCAGCGTGGCTTTCGGGTTGCGGAGATGTCGCTGGATGAGATGAAGGATATTTATGACGCCCGTGCTCACCTTGAAGCACTGATTGTGCGGCTGGCGATTGAGCGCGGTGATGAACAGTGGGAGGCGGACATTATCGGCAAAGCGCATACCCTGGCGCGGGTCGATGAGGTCGATACCCCGGACGATATGCTCAATATCTGGGATGCGCGCCATAAGGCATTTCATGCGGCGGTGGCGGAAGGCTGTGGTTCTTCGAAACTGCTGGAGGTGCGCAGCTCCCTGCTGGATCAGGCCGAGCGCTACCGTCAGGTATGGCTACGGCACACAGTTTTTTCCCAGTCAGCGCTGGAAGGTAAGCGTCAGGAGCACCAGCAGCTGGTGGACGCGTTACTGGCGCGCAATGCTGAGCAGGCCAGCGCCTTGATGTATAGCCACCTGATGACACCGGTACCGATTATTACTGCGTTGCTGGATGCTCAGGCGTAATTGTGCTGGGGTCTGGTCGATAACAGCGGGGTTTTAGTCGTGAGCCTGATGACTGAACCAGCGGTTATGTCGGCACAGCCACCCGTACACCAGAGCACCGCTCAGGCCGCGGGCCAGGAAGAGCGCAATAAAGGCCAGCCAGAGGCCATGATTACCCAGTGGCTGGCTCAGATACCAGACGGGCAGGTAGACCCCGAACACGGATAGCAGCATGGTGTGCTGCATCGCTTTGACCTGCGTGGTGCCAATAAAAATGCCATCCAGCAGAAAGCTCCAGACCCCGCAGACTGGCAGTAGCCAGATCCACGGCAGATAACTGAGCGCAGCCTGTTGTACCGGCTCGATACTGGTCAGCAGCTGGATAATCCAGCTCCCTCCCAGCCAGAACACCAGGGTGAAACCGGCGGCTGCCACCAGTGCCCATTGTAACGCGGCCATGTTTGCGCGGTAGAAACCGTCGCGGTCACGGGCCCCGGTAAAGCGTCCGGCCAGGGCTTCACAGGCATGGGCAAAGCCGTCCAGGCCATTGGAGATAATCAGCAGGAAATTGAGCAGCACGGCGTTGGCGGACAGTATCACTGTGCTTTGCTGGGCGCCCTGGGCGGTGAAAAAGGCCAGCGCAAACAGGATTGCCAGAGTACGGACAAACAGATAACGGTTGAGCACAATCAGCTGATAATAGTCGGCCCAGCGCCACAGCCGTTGCCGTTTCAGCTGGCCGCTGGTGCGGCGCAGGATACGGCGGCTGAGGTAGAGCCCCAGTGCCAGAGACAGGTATTCGGCGATGACCGTGGCCGCGGCGATGCCGTCAGCAAACATCCCCAGCCCGTATACGGCGATGATATCCAGCAGCATATTGCTGAGGTTGGTGACCAGTAACAGCAGCAGCGGGATACGGGTGTTCTGGTTGCCAACAAACCAGCCCAGCAGGGCATAGTTACAGAGTACTGCCGGTGCCCCGAGAATGCGCCACTGGGCATATTGGCGGGCCTCGGCAGTAACCTCAGGGGCGGCGTCCATCAGTTGCAGTGCCAGCTCGATGATCGGCGTCTGCAGCACCAGGATGCATAGCCCGATCGCGCTGCCCATCACCAGTGACTGGGCCAGCAGGCGGCGGTTCTTCGTCCCGTCTTCTTCGCCAAAGGCCTGGGCTGTCATCCCGGTGGTGCCCATACGCAGGAAGCCGAAGGCCCAGTACAGAATAGAAAAAATCATCGCGCCAATGGCGACCGCGGCCAGGTGCTGGCCATCTGGCAGGTGGCCGATCACAGCCGTATCGACCAGGCCCAGCAAGGGCACGGTGATGCTGGATAGCATCAGTGGCCAGGCCAGCGCCCAGACTTCGCGGTGCTGGGCGGCGCTGGGCTGATAGCGGCGCAGTGTCTGAATCATTGGGGTTTGCGAATGGGCAGCGAGTACAGCAGAATAAATTGCAGCGTCGCCATTACCACGATAGAGGGGCCGGCCGGGGTGTCGGCATGCCATGAGGCGGTGAGGCCCAGAATCACTGCGCTACAGCCCAGAATTCCCGCGCCAATGGCCATTTGCTCCGGGCTGACTGCTAGCCGCCGGGCGGAGGCGGCCGGGATGATCAGCAGGGCGGTGATCAGCAGAATGCCGACGATTTTCATCGCCACGGCAATCACTACGGCAATCAGCAGCATCAGTGCCAGTCGCACCCGCGCCACGGGGACGCCTTCCACCTGGGCCAGTTCTTCGTTGATAGTGATGGCCAGCAGTGGCTGCCAGAGTTTGTACAGCAGCCCCAGAATCAGCACGCCACCGCCGTAGATCCAGTACAGATCGTCGCGTGAGACGGCCAGCAGATCACCGAACAGATAGGCCATCAGGTCGAGCCGGACATTGTCCAGCAACGAGACGGCAACCAGTCCCAGCGACAGTGAACTGTGGGCCATGATGCCCAGCAGGGTGTCTGTGGCCACCACGCGCTGTCGTTGCAGGGCGACCAAAATCAGCGCCAGCAGCACACAGCCCGCGATGACTGCCAGGTTGAGGTTGATCTGCAGCAGCAGCCCCAGTGCGACCCCCAGCAGGGCGGAGTGGGCCAGGGTGTCGCCAAAGTAGGCCATCCGTCGCCACACCACAAAGGCCCCCAGCGGCCCGGCAATGGCGGCTACGCCGAGTCCGCCCAACAGGGCGTACAGCAGAAAATCACTCAGCACAGCAGTTGTCTCCGGGTTTGTTGATGATGTCGCCGTGGTTATTGTGGCGGTGGTTATGGTGGTGGCTGTACAGCGCCAGTGCCTGCGCGCCCTTGACGCCAAACAGTTCGTTAAAGGACGGGTCATTGCTGACCTGCTCCGGGTGGCCGGAACAGCAGACATGGTGGTTCAGACAGATCACATGGTCGGTACTGGACATCACCAGATGCAGATCATGGGAGATCATCAGCACGCCACAGCCGCGCTGCTTACGGATGCGGGCAATCAGCTCGTACAGTTCCACCTGACCGTTAATATCGACCCCTTGCACCGGTTCATCCAGTACCAGCAGGTTGGGATCACGCAGCAGGGCGCGGGCCAGCAGCACGCGCTGCATTTCACCGCCGGACAGGCTATGAATGGACTGGTTGAACAGCGCAGCCGCACCAACGTCGGCCAGTGCCGTCATCAGCTTGTCTTTGTGGCTGATACCGGAAGTGCGCAAAAAGCGCTCGACGGTCAGTGGAAAAGTGCGATCAATCTGCAGTTTTTGCGGCATATAGCCGATGCGCAGATTGTCCCGCCGCCAGACGGTGCCACTGCTGGCCTTGATCAGGCCGAGCACTACCCGCACCAGGGTGGTTTTACCGGCTCCGTTGGGGCCGATCAGGGTGGTAATACAGTCGTTGTGCAGCGGCAGGCTGATATTTTGCAGCACGTGATTGTCGCCGAAGCGAACGTTCACCTGGTCCAGCCGGATCAGGTCGGTGTGGGTAGCCATCAGGCGTTTTTATCTCGACAGTTGGGGCACAGGCCGCTGATTTCGATGGTTTGCTGGCGCACGGCAAAGCCCATGGTCTGCGCTTCCTGTTGTACCTGGTTAATGATGGCGTCGGCGTTTAGTTCTACCACAGTACGGCAGCCTTCACAGATCAGAAAACAGCCATCATGGGGAGCGTCCGGCGACGGGCAGCCGATAAAGGCGTTCAGTGAGGCGATGCGGTGTACCAGCCCCTGGGCCTGCAGAAAGTCCAGTGCCCGGTAAACCGTGGGCGGGGCGGAGTTAAAGCCCGCCTCTGCCAGCGCGGGCAGCAGTTCGTAAGCACCCAGCGGTTTGTGGCTCTGCCAGATCAGCCGCAGCACCAGTTCACGGATGGCGGTCAGCCGTTGCTTGCGAGCTTTACACAGACTACGGGCCTGGCTCAGCGCCTGCTCGATACAGTGGCTGTGATTGTGTTCATGATGAAAGGCGATGGACTGATGGGTCATGGCTGCGATCTGAAACTTTAATGTTATAGTATAACCCTTGTCATTAATGGAAGCACCGGGTATCCAGCTGCTCTGACCATGGGGGCGGCTGGTAAGACGTCGGTTTCTACGCCTGAATTGAGTACCAGAAAATGAAGTTTAAAGGTTTTTGTGCAGCACTGCTGCTTTCTCTGCCTGGCGTGTCGCAGGCGGCGGATATCAATGTCGTGACCTCGGTGAAACCATTGCAGCTGATTGCGGCGGCGGTGCTGGGAGATCTGGCCCAGCCGCAGGTGCTGATTCCGCCAGGAGCTTCGCCGCATCACTACGCGCTCAAGCCTTCGGACCGGCGCAAGCTGGCCCAGGCCGACCTGCTGATGTGGGTGGGGCCGGGTCTGGAGCTGTTTTTGCAGAAAAGTCTGGCCAGCAGCCAGGTCGCAACCCTGACGCTGCTGCCTGAGGATGAACATGCCGATGAAACAGCAGCAGAGCATGCCGCACATACAGATGAGCCTGATCAGCATGAAGGTGATCATGACGAGCATGACCATGGCGGTGTTGATCCACATCTGTGGCTGGACCCGATGCAGGCACTGCAGGCGGCCCAGCAGCTGACGGCGCGGCTGAGCCAGCTCTATCCGCAGCATCAGGCACAGCTTGAGACTAACCTGCTGACCTTCAGCCGTCGGCTTATTCAGGTTGATCAGCAGCTGGCGGCGGATCTGTTACCGCTGCAGGGTAAGGGCTTTTTTGTCTTCCACGACGCTTACGGGCGCTTTATGGAGCGTTATCAGCTGAAGATGCTGGGGGCGTTTACCGTTGACCCGGGTCGTCCGGT
Organism: Neptuniibacter sp.; assembly: GCA_024686055.1. Lineage (GTDB taxonomy): Bacteria > Pseudomonadota > Gammaproteobacteria > Pseudomonadales > Balneatricaceae > Marinobacterium_C. The sequence continues at coordinate 528 of JAIBDV010000080.1, read as the reverse complement.
GGGCACCCGTCACCTGAGCAATATTCGTGATCAGTTACAGGCCAATGCAGCGGTCTGTGTGTTTGGCGAACCACAGTTTAAAGCGGCAGTGGTGAAAGCGGTGGTGGATGATCTGCCGGTTGGTTACGGTGAGCTGGACCCGCTGGCGCTGGATGCAACGGTGTCGCCCCAGGGCTATACCGAGTATCTGCAGCAGCTAGGCACTCAGGTCAGTCGCTGTCTGAAAACTGAACAGCTGGTAACACATTGATAGATAAGGCGCAGCTTTAGTTGCGCCGTTGCCGGTTTTTATTCAAAAAAGTTTAAAAAGTGCTTTACAGGCTGGCGGTGCATGGATACTATTCCCCCCGCTTTCGATGCAGATGTGGTGGAATTGGTAGACACGCTAGCTTCAGGTGCTAGTGCTCGCAAGGGCGTGGGAGTTCGAGTCTCCCCATCTGCACCAACTCTTCAGTCATGGACTTAAGAGTGGTGCTAAGTCAGCCGAAAGTGAACGAACAGAGATGCAACTGTTCTAAAATAAAAAGC
>JAIBDV010000175.1 GCA_024686055.1 Neptuniibacter sp. | reverse complement strand
TGTATTCGATAGCGGGAATTATTGAAGAAAGCACCCGAAACCGCCGGATAGCTAAATCTGTTCAGGTGACCGGGTTTTTTGCTGGCTGGACATTGGGGGTGGGGTGTTAGCAGAAGGGTCGCCGTTGCATCAGGTGCTTTGACTCGAGCAGCATGATTTCAGTGCGGCCAGGGATAGATAAGCATTCTGCGAATACCGCTACCCGCTTCAGAAACCTTTGTCTTAATATTTTTCAATATACCTGATTAAGCATGTCCTCTGTCCATGGACAGTAGACAGGAGAGGGGTATAGATAATGACAATTCAAGACTGGGAATCTGGCTGATCTGCTGGGGCGAGGTATGGTGGCATTGAAAACAACGCACCTGAATAAGATGTGTACTGAAGGACTGATCGGATATGTTCACAAAGGTGTGGTCAACCACCTGGCACAGGCGTATCTGATCACTCAGCAGGGAAAAGAGTGGTTAGCTGGACGTGAGAAGGGCGGTACAGGCGCTGATACCTGATCGCTAATTGCTATCCGCTCTGCGTCGATCCGGATCATTGGAGCAGGCGTCGTCAAGCTTCACTGCCCTGAGTGAAGCGCCCTGTGCGGACCAGTATGCAGGGTGTGGGGCTGGAGGCTAGACACCTCTGGCTACCCGATTAGTTGCTTTTATATATCGCAGAACGATGGCCGACCTTCACAACATTGACAACCAATACATCATCTCTTATTTCATAAACGATTCTATACAAGCCTTGCCTCACACGGTAGCTTTCTTGACCCGTTAGCTTGATACAACCTTCTGCTCTTGGATTTTCAGCCAGCACATCAATACGTTTCAGAATACGCTGAATGTCCTGTTTCGGTATATTGCGGAAGTCTTTAGCAACCGACTTCTTGAAGGTTATTTTATATTTTTCCATCTTGCTTCAGGCTGTTTAGCAATGCTTCATAACTGATTTCAGGCTCCCCTGCGCGCTCTGAAATAGCCCTCAGATCTTCTTGGTCTTCTCTCATAAGCAGACGCACCGCTTCATCAATGAGCTCAGAAACAGATACATGAGATGAAGCAGCCCGCATCTTTAGTGCCTGATGTATTGTTGGTTCGAAGTAGACAGTTGAACGTTTTGACAGGTTACCCATAACTTACACCCCCTTGATAGCATTACAACATCATAGCGCTACAACGTTATAGTGACCAGCGGTCTGGTGATTGCGCACTTCGATCCTTCCCGGTGAGGACACCGGTCCCACAGGGAGCGCCAGGACAACAGGCGCTGTGTACAGTGCTGGGACTTTTATTCAGACAAAAGAAAAGGGCCCGCAGGGCCCTTAAAAACACAACAACGGATTAATTCCGTGCCGTTACAACCGGCTTATTCAGCCCGCCATAACCTGATCAACCGCTTTTTCCAGAATTGCCAGACCAGCGTCGATCTCTTCATCGGTGATGATCAGCGATGGCGTCATCCGCAGTACGTTCGGGCCGGCAACCAGCATCATCAGGCCGTTGGCGTGGGCGGCTTTGTTAAACTCGCCTGCTTTGCCGTGCCATGCTTCGATCAGCTCAGCACCGATCAGCAGGCCGCTGTTGCGGATTTCTTTGATGATGCCGTGTTTGGCGTTGATCTTGTTCAGGCCCGCGATCAGACGGTCTGCTTTTTCGCTGACGCCGTTCAGAACTTCCGGCGTGTTGACGATGTCGATGACTTCGTTGGCAACGGCACAGCCCAGCGGGTTGCCGCCGTAGGTGGAGCCGTGGGTGCCGAAGCCCAGGCTTGGTGCACACTTGTCAGATACCAGCATGGCACCGATCGGGAAGCCGCCGCCCAGTGCTTTGGCGCTGGTCAGTACGTCTGGGGTTACGCCCAGTGCCTGGTAAGCGTACAGGTGGCCGCTACGGCCCATGCCGGTCTGGACTTCATCGAATACCAGCAGGGCGTTGTGCTGGTCACACAGCTCGCGTACTGCTTTGGCGAATTCAGGATCAGCCGGGATGACACCGCCTTCGCCCTGGATTGGCTACATGACTACACCACAGGTGTTGTCGGAGATCGCCGCTTTCAGCGCTTCGATATCGTTGAACGGTACGTGAGTGATGCCGCCCGGTGCCGGTTCGAAACCTTCACGGTATTTAGGCTGGCCACCGACAGAGACGGTGAACAGCGTACGGCCGTGGAACGATTTGGTGAACGAGATGATCTCGTTTTTCTCTGGGCCGAAGTTGTCGTAAGCGTATTTACGAATCAGCTTGAAGGCCGCTTCGTTGGCTTCAGCGCCGGAGTTACAGAAGAACACTTTGTCGGCAAAGGTTGCTTCCGTCAGCTTGGACGCCAGCGCCAGCGCGGGTTCATTGGTGTAAACGTTGGACAGGTGCCACAGTTTGTCGGCCTGGGCTTTGATGGCTGCGACCAGACGCGGGTGGTTATGACCGACGACATTTACCGCGATACCACCGGCAAAGTCGATGAACTCGTTGTCATCCTGATCCCATACACGCGCACCGTCACCACGCACTGGAATCATTGGCTGTGGGTTGTAGTTTGGCACCATCACTTTGTCGAAGGTACTACGGGTCAGTTCAGTCATCGTTTACTCCTGAAAATAAAGGCCGTTTAAGGTGCCGCAGCTTAGAGGGTCATGGGGCTGAAAGCTACGCCATTCTGGATGGGTAACTGGCAGCAGACCGGGCAGCGTTGGCTGGCATGCTGGCATTATGTGTGATGGTTGTCAGGGGCGACAGCGGTAAAACTCTACTCAGGCGACCGGAAATTTCACCACCAGGCCACTTATGGGGCGGTTGGGCACCGGGGTTACTTCCGGGGCTGGCGGTTTTCGATTATGGTGGCGCTGGATCGACTAAAGTTGTGTACAGGGCCGCCGGTTAACAGGCGGGCGCTGGATTACTGGCAGACGCTCGACGCGGTTTGTCCCCCTACTGGATGTATTATGAGCCCGAGATCATGCTGAGCCAGACATCACCTAAAACCGCTTCCGCCGCGTCACCACGGCGGGCGTTGCGCTATGTGTTTGTGTTGCTGCCGCAGTTTTCGCTGGTGTCATTTTCGGCCGGACTGGAGCCGCTGACGCTGGCTAATAACCTGTCGCCGCAGCCGCTGTTTGATACCACGGTGGTCAGTATTGACGGCCAGCCGGTGCGCAGCAGCTGCGGGGTCTCAGTACAGGCTGACCTGTCGCTGGCCGAGCTGGGCTCGATCGATACCCTGTTTATCTGTGCGGCCAGTCCGCTGGATGAGGCGGCCGGTGAGGTGCTGACGCGCTGGTTACGGCAGAAGCCCCGTGCCGGGCAGGCAATGGGAGGGGTAGGCACCGGTTCCTATCTGCTGGCCCGGGCGGGTTTGCTCGACGGTTACCGCGCCACTATACACTGGTGGGATATGAATCAGCTGCGCGATGCCTTCCCGCAGACCCATGTCAGCGCCAATCTGTTCGAGATCGACCGGGATCGTTATACCTGCTCGGGTGGCACCGCGGCGATGGATATGATGCTGCATCTGATCGGCCAGCAGGACGCTGCGCTGGCGTCGCAGATTTCTGAACAGCTGGTGTGTGAGCGGATTCGTGGTGGTGAAGAACCCCAGCGGGTGCCGTTGCGCAGTCGGCTGGGGGCGGGCAGTCATCCCAAGCTGGTGGAAGCGGTGGAGCTGATGGAGGCCAATCTGGAAGAGCCACTCAGTTCCGATGATCTGGCCCACCATGTTGGCGTATCCCGTCGTCACCTGGAGCGGCTGTTTAAGAAGCAGCTGGACCAGGTGCCGTCACAGTATTATCTGGAGCTGCGACTGGAGCAGGCCCGGCAGTTATTAAGAACCACCGAGCTGGCGGTGCTGGATGTGGCCCGCCGCTGTGGTTTTGCCAGCGCCAGTTATTTCAGTACCGCCTACCGTAATCATTATCAGCTGACCCCCCGTGAAGAACGACGCAGCCATAACCCGCTGGCGTCTACCCGCCGTTTGCAGCCGAAGTTTGGCCATTCCAGCCCGCAATAATCAGTATCGCCCGCTCATATTGGCCAGTGCAGATAAAATACCCTGCTCAATAGTTACCCCCAGCTGTAGCTGGAAGTAAAGTTATACACAGAATCGTTGTGTAAAACGGTGGGCAGTCTTGGGGTGGCTGTCTGATCTGCAGCAATAGCGGTGCATACAGTGCGCTGTTTAAAATTTGATCAATACCGGTTCTGGCTGTAACCGCGTGGCTTTCATACCCGGTTATTCAGTTGTATTCACAGAACTATGCACAGGGTGTTAGAGATTCAGGGAAGGAATTTGACCTGGAAGTGGGTTGTTGATGCAGGTCATTTAACCGGCCGGTTTTTCATCATTACTGAATAGTTATTCACAGATTGATCCGGGCCGTATTTTATCCACAGATAAGGTTTGTAACTCTGTTGATCAGCTGAAGGTAGAGCGCTGAGAGCTTTATATAGCAAGACTTACAGCGCGCTGTTCAATAAATGATCAGGCATGCTGATCAAGGATTAAAATACCAGATTCACTGTGTATATACCTGCTTATGCACCAAACTATACACAGCGGATCGCAGTGGTTCTTATCAGTTACGCAGCACCTGGTTCGGTTCAATTGGCTGCAGCGGCATCAGCCTGATCAGTTGCGATTCCAGGTGGTCGATAAAGCGTTCGACCAGCAGGTTCGGCGTGCGCCGGTTGGGCAGCACAATACCAAACGAGAACGGGATGGCCGGATCGAAATAGCAGCTGACCCCTTCACGCTCGGCATAGCTGCGGGCGCTGAACGGATCAACCAGCGCCACCCCCAGTGCCTGTTCAACCAGTGGCACGGCGGTGTGAAAGTCCGGGGTGTCCATCCGCTGCTCAGGGCGGACCAGCTGATCTTTGAATGCCAGCTCCAGCTGACGGCGGCTGCTGTCGTGGGGGTGGCCGACCTGAATAAAGGGTTCGCGGTCGAGCTGGCTGATATCGATACGTTCGTGCTGACCAAAACGGTGGCCGCGTGGCGCAATCAGCCGACAGTCGGTGGTGAAGCAGGGGCCATACTGAACTTCTTCTGCTTTGACCGGCAAGGCCACCACCCCCAGATCAAACTGCTGCCCGGCAACCCGGTGGGCGATATCTGCCGAAGGCAGGCTGGCATAACTGACGGATAGCTCCGGCTCCGGCCGCAAAAAACTGCTGAGGATGGCGGGCATCAGGCTGCTGGCCAGCGCGGGCATCACGGCCAGACGCAGGGTGCCACTTTTCATCCCGCGAATCTCTTCGACGGTCTGTTGCAGGCGGTCGATACCGACAAAGTGGCGCTCAACTTCCTGGTGAAAGCGATGGGCACCGGGGGTAGGGTAGAGACGGCCGTTCTGACGCAGAAACAGTTTAAACCCCAGCGTCTGCTCAAGATCTTTGATCAGACGGCTGACCGCCGGTTGCGAGATCGACATCAGACGTGCGGCATCGCTCATGGAGCCCGCATTCATCACGGCCTGAAAGGCTTCCAGCTGACGGCTGTTCATGGTGGTTTCCCTTGATAATCTCTGCGTGGGTTGGCGGCTGGGTTAATACTGAATAGTTATCATGCCGGTGAACGTTCATTGTACCGGCCGCCAGGGTGCTGTACAGCCTGTCTAACCGTTGATCGCTACTTTTCGCGTCAGAACCGCCCCAGATCAATACCGGACGATCGGTCTATACTTGCCTTGAGTGGTGTTTTATTAATCAGCAGTTTGCGGTCGCTGATCAGCGTTCTGCCAGCGCCGGGCTGTGGCGATTAGAACGGGAGGTAACGATGAATACCTTTACCCTGGATGCCTGGTGCAAGCCGCCAGGTGAGCATAAATCAATGCCGATGGGGCATATCCATTTCCATGTCAGTGATGAAATACATTTGCAGCTGGAGCAGGCTGAAACCGTGCTGGCCCAGCGCCAGGCCGAGCGAGAGATGGAAATTCCGGTGGATGTGGCGAGCCTTGAACTGGATCTGGAGGACAGTGGCGAACTGGATGACTGCCATTTCCATGTGTATATGCGTAAGGATTTCGAACGTGGCCAGTTTTTTCTGGTCGGTCACCGGGCCGATGATGGTGCGCTGGTGTACTCCAATGCGGTGATGGTGGACCAGTTGGGGTAGTGGAGTATCCACAATGATCGAGGGTTCTGCCAGGGCTTGGCGGTTATGGGCTCCCGCGTTCGCGGGAGAGACGGGGCGTATTTGAGCCCGTTCAGGGACTCCCGCGTTTGCGGGAGAGGCTGGCTGTTATAAGGCTCTATCGTCGGGTTATTTTTTTACGGGTAGCTCGCCGCCTTTGGCCAGCCGGCTGAGGCCGAGTTCGGCCAGGGCGGTTTCGGTATGGCGGCGAACGTCGCTGGCGCTGCTCATCAACAGGCATTCCTGCACCAGGCTGGCAGCCTGGTGTTGAGTGACCGAGCGGATCAGCCATTTGATTTTGGGGATCTGATGCGCGGCCAGGCTGAGCTGTTTGAAGCCCAGCCCCAGCAACAGCAGGGCGGCGGCAGGGTCGGAAGCCATTTCACCACACAGCGACAGCTC
>JAIBDV010000320.1 GCA_024686055.1 Neptuniibacter sp. | reverse complement strand
GATGGTAACGGTATTGTTACTGGTAACTGGCGTGGTGGGGATAATAATGAAACCGTTTTGCTCTGGTTACATTTGCTGGAAGCGGGGCTGATTGCGCAGTATCCGCAGGCGTCAGATTCTCAGTTACCGAATGGAGCCTCGAACAGCGCTGTGCCTCGGCCAACCAATACCTTTGGTGGTGTGGTTGGGTTTGAAAATAACCCGAGAGAGCTGGATATGCCTGTGCTGTGTTTTGATGGCATTGATGACACGGTAGGGCGTAAGATCGATATCGCCTATGACGATGGTGACCCTGAAACCGGAACGGTGTTCGCCACCAATATTGCCTTGAGTGCCGCGAAGGGGACTACGGCCGCTTATAGTCGTGCCGGTGCCCTCTGTTTTGAGTTCTGAGTTGTAAGAACCATGGCCTTCGAGGGTCAAATAAAGCCAGCACCCCGTGCTGGCTTTATTGTTTTCAGCAGGCTGATATTGGCTCAGGCGACGCCGTACTGTTCACGGTAGCCACGAATGGCTGCTAGCTCGTTGTCCATACCGCCTTTCTCTGCCATGTAGTCAATCAGATCATTCAGGCTGACAATGCTGGTCACCGGCATATTGTAGTCACGTTCCACTTCCTGGATTGCCGACAGTTCACCGGTGCCTTTTTCCTGACGGTTCAGCGCAATCACCACACTGGCCGGGGTCGCCTGGGCCTGCTCGATAATGGCCATCACTTCGCGAATAGCGGTGCCTGCGGTGATCACATCATCAATGATCATGACCCGGCCTTCCAGCGGTGCGCCTACCAGATTGCCGCCTTCGCCGTGGGTTTTGGCTTCTTTGCGGTTGAATACGTAAGGCACATCCTTGTCATACTGGTTAGCCATGGCGACCGCGGTGGTTGCTGCCAGCGGGATGCCTTTGTAGGCAGGGCCCAGCAGTACATCAAATTCGATATCAGCATTGGCAATGGCCGCGGCGTAGAATTCACCCAGCCGGGCCAGTGCACGGCCGGTGTTGAACAGACCAGCGTTAAAGAAGTAGGGACTGGTACGGCCGGACTTCAGGGTAAATTCACCGAAACGCAGTACATTCTGTTCGATGGCAAATTCAATAAAGTCGCGCTGGTAGTCGAGCATGGGAGGATCTCCGCTGGCAGGTTGTTGAACGCGGCCCATTCTAGCGATTATTCCGTGCCGGCGGCAGGGCTAATGCTGGTTGTGGCCGGGAAATCAGTCTACGTTGAAAGATATTGGCCTGAAATCGCCATTTCACGGGGCCTGGCAATTTCAATAGCTGTCAGTTGTCTATACAATTCCAACCTTAGTAGTAATTCAAATTTCTTTGCGCGCGAGTTGAGGTGAAATTAGCAGATATGCGTGTCATTACCTTTAACACCCAGGGTATTGAACAGGCAGCGGAGAATGGCTTCTTCGACTGGATGGTTAAGCAGGATGCAGATGTTGTGTGCCTGCAGGATCTGCGTGCAAAGGAGTATCAGCTGGATGATGAACGTTATCACCCCGAGGGTTACTACCCTTACTTCTTTGATGCCTTTGAAGATGGCTACAGCGGTGTAGCCATCTATAGCCGTACTGTTCCCAAAGCAATCATGACCGGGTTGGGCTTTGAGCTGTGTGACGTTCATGGTCGCTTTATTCAGGCTGACTTCGATAAAGTCAGTGTGTCTTCCCTGACCATTCCTTCTGGCCTGGCCAATGAGGAAGCGCAGGATGTGAAGCGCGAGTACATGCAGCAGTTTATGGGCCACCTGAAAAAGACACTGCGTAAACGCCGTGATTTTATCTTTGCCGGTACCTATCAGATCGCCCACCGTCCGGTGGATCTGAGTAACTGGTATGTCAATCAGCAAGTCTCCGGTTTTCTGGAAGACGAGCGTGAGTGGATGGATGAAGTGCTGGTTGATATGGGTTACGTGGATGCGTTCCGCGAGATCAACAAAGTTGATAACCAGTATACCTGGTGGCCTAGCTACAACCGTGCCCGTGAACTGAATGAAGGTGCGCGGCTGGATTACCAGCTGACCACCGGCAATGTTCGGTCCCAGATCAAAGCGGCCACGGTCTACCGTGATCAGGTTTTTTCTGAACACGCGCCACTGATTGTCGATTACGATATCGATGTCTGAGCAGTAACAGGGCACAAAAAAAGGCGCGCAAGCGCCTTTTTTACGTCTGGACGAAAGTATCCCCACCCCGTCACGCCGTCACATACACCATATGGTTATCCCAGGCCTGCGGCTGCATACCGATCTGAGGGAGTCTTGTTTTACGCCGGGTGTGCAGGTTGTAGTGGTAGCAGCGGCCATTGCCACTGCTGATCAGGAACGCCCCGGGCTGGTCGGTTGCCGCCAGCCCACAGCCGTCGCGTACTCTGGTGCTGTCGATAAACTGGCCGTCGCGCTGCCAGAAGGTAATCAGATTGCCCCGGGGTGCCGAGATGGCGAAAAACGCGCCGCTGCGGTCGAACCGGGCACTGCCGCAGTACTGTTTCATCTGCTGGCGAGTGGTATCTGGTAATTGCAGTGGCTGAACCGGCTGGCCACGCTGATGCAGCGCGATCAGCGGCACCTCATCCACCAGTTCGCCCTGATATTGCAGGGCGATGGCGACCTGATTCTGAGCGTTAACATCAATATGGCGGATGCTGCACTGATGCAGGGTATCAGGCAGCTGTGCCTGTTCCAGCAGGCGGCCGGACTGGCTGTCGATATAGGCCAGCGAAGGCTGCATGCTGTCCAGGTTCAGCTTGGCCCGGCCCTGGTTGGGGTCGGTTTTGATGCCGCCGTTGGCCACCACCAGAGTGCGCTGATCGCTGAGCCAGGTCAGTTCATGAGGACCGATGCCATAGCTGGGGTGGTCGGCGACGATGGCAAAGTCCTGCTGGCAATCCCGTATCACCACCCGGCCCTCGCCACTGGGAAGATGGTTCTCGGTGGCAACCAGCCAGCGGCCATCGGCGGAGAACACCGCATGGCCGTAAAAGTGTCGGTCCGCGCTGCTGTTGATGCGCTTCACTGGCTGGCCAGTCTGATGATTGACCAGTGCGATAAACCGGTCCGGTCGGCGGGCCACCGCCATCAGCCAGGGCTGGGTGGGGTGTGCCGCGACATGGTGCGCCCGGCCGGGCAGTAGATGGCGCAGCAGGCTGTTGCCCTGTTCATCAAACAGCACCAGCCAGTGTTGCTTTTGACTGTCCTGGCTGGCACTGGCGAAACGCAGTGCGCTGGCGGCCTGCACACCGACGATCGGTAACAGCAAGCCTGCACCGAGTGCAGCCAGTAGCTGGCGACGATTAATCGCCATCACGACTGTTGAACCCCAGCTGGATCTCCAGTGGCCCCATCGCAGCTTCCAGCGCAGCGGTCTGGGCTTTGAGTTCGCCGCTGATTACCTGCAGCTGCTTGTACTGTTGTGGGTCTTTGACCGCCTGGAACAGCGGCATCGGAATCGCTTTCAGCTGGGCGATGATACGGCTGAAGCTCAGCTCGATCTGCTCCGCCTGAGCGCTGGCACCCTGCAATTTGAGCAGACTGTACGGGCTGTTATCGCCGCCGGTACGGTACAGCTCATGTAATGCTTCAAGGTTGGCAACCATATTGTCGAGGGAACGCTCACTGCGCCAGGACTCACTGCGCCGCGGTTTGGTTCGCTCGGCAGATTTACCCAGCGGCCGCAGAATTTTCATATCCCGCACCACTTCGACCGGCTCGACCAGCGCTTTGAGCAGATCGGTGACCGCTTCGGTGGTGTCGTCGTAGTAGCCGTTGCCGTCGATCTGCTGGAACTCCTGCTGATACTGCTGCCATTCCTGCACAATGTCATGGCCCATACCGGCGACATAGTCAGCCACGGTAATGGTCAGCTGACAGCGAAACGGGTGGTTCTGATACTGGCTCAGGGCGTCACTGGAAAACAGCAAACGCTCCAGTGCTGGCAGGCCTTTGACGGCGATGCTGGCGGTGCGGAACCGTTCGGCGCTCAGGCTGTTACTGTCTTCGGCGCTGAGCAGCACGTTGAGCTGTTTGGCGCCCAGGTTTTTCTTGTCCGGCCAGAACTGCAGGCTGAAGTTACGCATCAGCGTCTGTACCGGGCCGAACTGGACGTGCTGGATACCCTGCCAGGCCGTCATGGTGCGGTGAAACTGCTGCTGGCTGCTGGCCAGGCTGGCGGCATCGGGCTGCTGACACAGCTGTTTGACGGCCAGACTAAGCTGGGCGCTGCTGCTG
>JAIBDV010000401.1 GCA_024686055.1 Neptuniibacter sp. | reverse complement strand
GGATGGCGTTGGTGTCCTGGAATTCGTCGACCAGAATGTAGCTGAAGCGCTCCTGGTAATGTTGCAGCAGTTCAGGCTTGCGATCACGCAGCAGCTCCAGCGCGCGCAGCAGCAACTCGCCGAAGTCGATCATACCGCCGCGCTCACAGGCCACTTCATAGGCGCTGTACATGGCCAGCATGCCTTGCTGGAAGCTGTCGTTACCCGGATCAATATGAGCAGCGCGCAGACCTTCATCTTTCTGACCGTTGATATACCACTGAAACTGACGGGCCGGGAAGCGGCTGTCGTCGAAGTTCATCTCTTTGGACAGTCGTTTGATCAGCCGCAGCTGGTCATCGCTGTCCATGATCTGGAAATTCTCGACCAGCCCGGCATCCTGCCAGTGGGCGCGCAACAGCCGGTGGGCCAGACCATGGAAGGTGCCAACCCATAACCCATGGGGGTTCAGCCCCAGCAGCTCTTCAATTCGGCCACGCATCTCGCGGGCTGCTTTGTTGGTGAACGTTACCGCCATGATGGAGTAGGGCGATAGCCCCTCGGTCTCAACCAGCCAGGCGATACGGTGTACCAGCACACGGGTTTTACCGGAACCTGCTCCGGCCAGCACCAGCATATTCTGCAGCGGGGCGGTCACAGCTTCACGCTGGGCATCATTAAGGGAGTCGATTATGTGGGTAACGTCCATAGGGCGGCCTGATCAGAAAAAAGCTGTATGAATATTCAGTGGGTGGCAGCCTGTCGGGCTTGGTCGATCGTCGCGAGGAAAGATCCGGTTTGAGGCAGTTTTTGCGTTATTTTGAGGCGAATAGCGAGCTATTTAACGAGAAATAACGCAAAAAATGACCAAATCCGGGCTTTTCGCAGTAGATCTGTACTAAGTCTGACAGGCTGCCGAGGATTATATAGCCAGTGGCGACGCAGTGCAGCCCCGGTAACGGGATTACCGGGGCGAGGGGGTGTCAGGGGTTACCAGCGGAACAGAATCCATTTGGGCACCAGCAGCTGAGATTCTGCTGTGCGGATGTACTCGTCTGAGCCCAGCACGGGCACCAGGTAATACTCGGGGCCGGATTTAGGCACCACTTTGATCTCGCGCAACTCGCCGCCAACATGGTATTCGTAGAAGGTTTTATCGTCGCCATGGCGGATGGTTACGACCGGTTCTTCATCATCAAAACCGGGTATCTGTTCCGCCTGGGCCAGCGGTGTAAGCATCAACATAGTCGCCAACAGCAGTGATCGGTACATGGTGCGTCCTCCTTTAAAGATAAAGTCCTGCTCTGTCTGTCATTAAACGCCTGTTTCGGGCCCGGGCCAAGTTGATTGTGTTGTCGTCTGTCAGGCATACAGTCCGGTACAAGGGGGTTGATATGCCTGGAGTGACAGGTGTCAGAACTTCGTACTGGCTTCCAGCCAGGCACTACGTGGCTGCCCGGCCTGAATCCCGGCACTGTAAGGGTTGACGCCGCTGAGACCATAGTAGCGCTGATCAAACAGGTTGTTGATCCCCGCTGTCAGGGTGGTCTTCACGTTGCCCATCTGGATGTCGCGGCTGATGCTCATGTTCCAGTAGGCGAAGCCGGGTGTTTTCCCGCTGTAGAGGCCACTGCTGCTGATGGTCAGGGCATCGGTGTTGGCGTTGTCAGTGTACTGGCCTGACTGGGCATAGCCTGCCAGGTTGAGTGTCCACTGTTGCCAGTCATAGTTCAGTCCCAGGTTGGCGATATGGTTGGAGTAGTAAGGCAGCTCGTTACCTGTGAATGCACCGCTTTTGAATTCGGCCAGGGTCCATGCATAGTTGCCATACAGGCTCAGCCCGCTGTCTGGCAGCTGGTACTCGGCACTGAGTTCAAGGCCGTAGTGCTGTGTTTTACCACGGTTCAGCGCATAGGCCAGATCATCATCAAACTCGATCTTGTTACTGAAATCGATGTTGAACAGAGTGGCTTCCGCCTGCAGGCCGTTGTGGTGATAACGGGTACCCAGCTCCAGGGTGTAGGCGATTTCGGGTTCAAGTTCGTTATTGGCAATATCACTTAGCTGCAGGTGCTGCACGGTGCCAAATGAGGTGTTGAAACTGGAAAATACCGTCCAGGCAGGTGTCAGCGTGTAACTGGCCCGGATGGAGGGCAGCCACTCAGTAAAGGATTCCCGGTTTACAAAGCCATTAGGGTTGTCACGGCGGATAATGCTGTTGCGCTCAACTTCAACATGTTCGAAACGGATCCCTGGCGTCAGTGTCCAGTTACCCAGCTGGATACGATCATCCAGGTAGAACGCATGGGCACGGGTGCTGGCTTCATCAATATTGCGCACCTGGGCGGTGACCGTTTTTGGGTTCTGGGCATTGGCAAAGTTGTTCCAGCGGAAACGCTTCAGTTCGGCTTCTTCATGCACAAAACGGTAGCCCAATGATATTTCGTGCTCGCTGTCGCCCTGTTGGAACAGCTGGCTGTAACGGGGCTCTATGCCAAACACTTTGTATTCGCGAGGCCATTCGTCATAGCGGGTACGAATATCCGGATTGAACTGCAGGCCGTACTCACGGAAGGTGTTGGTGTAGAAAGTCTGGATTTCCAGCTGCCGGTCATTGCTGATGTCGTTACTGTATTTCAGTGCCGCCTCTTTACGCCAGCCGTTGAACTGGTTGGCAGGGAAGCGGGACTGGAACGGGTCTGCGTAATACTGCTCCGGGGTCAGGCCACCAGGGATGTCGGCCTCGGCATCAAAGTAGTGCAGGTGGCCACTGAGCTGCTGAGAATCATCCAGCCAGTGCTCAGCTTTGAGCAACAGATCATCAATATCTTCATCATTACGGTCACGAAAACCTTC
>JAIBDV010000327.1 GCA_024686055.1 Neptuniibacter sp. | reverse complement strand
TAATGTACTGAGAGAAGCCTCACGAATTGAAGCCGCCGCTGTCGATATGGAAACGGGCATGCGAGGTTATCTTCTCGCTGGAAAACATGATTTTTTAGCCCCCTACAACAATGGCGACACCACGTTTAACACCCTGGTACAGAGCCTCTCCAACACCGTTTCCGACAACCCGGCGCAAGTTGCCCTGCTACGGGAGATTTCAACTACCATCGGCCAGTGGAAAAGTGACGTAACCGAACCAATGATGGCACTGCGAGCTGATATCGGCGACGCTAAGACCATGAATGATATGGCTGATGTCATTAAGCAGGCAAAGGGCAAGCAGTACTTCGACAAATTCAGATCTCAGCTCGCAACCTTTATCGAACGTGAGCGTAAGCTGATGGTCATTCGGCAGCAGAAAGCAAAAACCAGTTACGATATTACAGAGTTAAGGCAGCTCAACGGCTGGGTCGAACACACTTACAAAGTCATTGCACAAGGTCAGGCAATTATTGCAGCAGCTGTCGATATGGAAACCGGCATGCGTGGCTTCCTGCTCGCAGGTAAAGACGAATTCCTCGATCCATATAACAGCGGAAAAAAACAGTTTTACGCATTGATAGATGAATTATCAAAAACTGTGTCTGATAATCCGGCACAAGTGACCTTGTTAAAAGAAAGTAAACAAACCATTAGTGACTGGATAAAGTTAGTGGTTGAGCCTCAAATAGCCCTTCGCCGCCAGATTGGTGATGCTAAAACCATGGATGACATGGCTGATATTATTGGCCAGGCTAAAGGTAAGGTTTACTTCGACAAGTTCAGAGAACAGATAAAAACATTCAAAAGCCGTGAAGAACTTTTAATGGGGGCACGTATGACCTCATTAGAAAAAACCGAATCTTTTGTCATCAACAGCACAATATTTGGCACACTCATCGCTATTGCAGCAGGATTATTCATCGCACTATGGCTGACACGCCATATTATGAGCCTGCTCGGTGGTGAGCCTTCTTATATTGCTGATATTGCAAAATCTGTTGCACAGGGTGACCTCTCTATGGAACTGAAAAGCGATATCCGTGATGAAGGTATTTTCGCTGAAATTAAAAACATGGTGTCAGCACTAAAAGAAAAAGAAAATCTAGCTCAAGGCATCGCGGCTGGGGAACTTTACCGAAAGGTAGATCTGGCCTCTGAGAAAGATTCTTTAGGCATGGCATTACAGGAAATGACTGTCAGCCTGAATGATATTCTGGGGCAAACAAAATCAGCCAGTCTTGAGATATCCCAGGGCAGTGACAGTGTCTCCCTCAGCAGCACATCACTCTCTGAAGGCGCTGTGCAACAGGCAACAAGCCTGGAGAGTATTTCATCCTCACTGACTGAATTGACCGCCCAAATTGGTGTAAATGCACAGAACGCCAACAAGGCACGAGAATTTGCAGCACAGGCGCAATCAGCTGCCAATGAGGGTAGCGACCGAATGGAAGCCATGATAACGGCAATGTCTGACATCTCTGAATCAAGCCTGAGCATCTCTGATTTTATCAGCACCATCGACGACATAGCTGCCCAGACCAATCTGCTGGCGCTTAACGCCGCAATTGAAGCAGCTCGAGCAGGCGAACAAGGCCGCGGCTTTGCGGTTGTCGCAGACGAAGTACGTAACCTGGCAGCCAGAAGCACTGCAGCGGCTGAAAAAACGACACAGTTGATTTCAGGTTCTATTGAAAAAACAGAAGCGGGCAGTTCAATTGCAAGGGAAACAGCTGAAAGCCTGAAAAACATTTTCGATAGCATCAGTAAAACAGCAGACCTTGTGACTGAAATATCAAGCGCCAGTGACGAGCAGTCAACCGGTGCTGAGATTATCACTCAGGGGATCATCGAAATTGACGACGTTACTCGAACAAACAGCGGTACCGCGCAAGAAAGCGCTGTTGCTGCAGAACAGCTGGCACAACAAGCCTCGCAATTAGAATTAATGCTAGCACGCTTTAAGCTGCACTCCTGATTACCCACCATTGTATAACCCTCAGATAAGACACGGCTCATCAGCAGCGTCTTATCTGAGACCTCCTCCTGCTACGACTTCAGCCAAAGAGCGCCTGAGTACCATACACCGCTCCGCGCGCATCAGACATTGGCACAAGCCCCGGGCGCGACAGAACGTCGCTGGTACCCTTCGTCTTGCCGCATCCAGCACGATGCATAGCAGACGCCGATGCTGATTACCCCTGCAGATGCACCAGCAGTGCTTTACCCACGCCGTGAGCGCTGGCCGGGTTCTGGCCGGTGATCAGACGACCATCTTCAATCACCAGCTCGCCCCAGGGCTGGCCTTTGCTGTAACGTCTGGCGCTGCGGGCCAGCGACTCTTCGAGCAGGAACGGGATGTCGTTGATGGTGTTGTAGTCCACCTCTTCCTCACGGGTAAACCCCGTCACGGCTTTACCGGCCAGCAGTTTTTCACCGCTGCTCAGGGTGATCGGCAGCAGTGCCGCCGGGCCATGGCAGACAGCGGCGATCACGCCACCCGCTTCGTAGTGACTGGCGGCGATTTTGGCAAAACCCTCATTCTCAGCCAGATCAGACAGCAGGCCAAAGCCACCGGGATAGAAGATGGCATCGTAATCAGCAGCGTTCACTTGCGCCACCGGCAGGGTGTTGTTGATACGATTCTGAAAGCCTTCATTGCCCAGCACCCTGTCGTTAACCGCATCGCCTTCCATGTCGGTGCCATACAGCGGCGCCTGGCCCCCGGCAATAGAGGCAATCTCATACTCAACACCCGCCTCATCCAGCAAGGCAACCACGTGGGTCAGCTCCGGTGCAAAGGTGCCATTCACCTGATCGGTCTCGCCCAGGGTTGCGTGGTTAGTTACCGGGATCAGTACTTTTTTCATGCTCAGTCCTTATCGAATCAGGTTCAACGGGGGTTGCGATGAGAGACACTATAAGTAATTCCAGTTCAGGTGATAATATAAGTAAATTAGAATTCACTATTGCAGTTCAGCAACAATAGGATATACGACATGGTCGTGGACAGTTTTGAAGGGATTCCCGAGTTTGTGGCCGTGGCGGAAAAACAGGGCTTCTCTGCAGCCGCAAAACAGCTGGGCTGTAGCACCAGCCATATCAGCCGCCAGATCTCCCGGCTGGAGGTACGGCTGGGGGTTGCATTGGTCGCGCGCACCACAAGAATGGTCAGCCTGACCCACGCTGGCAGGCTCTACTACGACCGCTGCCGCGACCTGGTCAACGGCCTGCAGCAGGCCAATGAGCAGGTCGGTTCGCAGCAGTTTCAGCTCAATGGCACCCTGCGGGTGAGTGCAGCGGGTGCATTCGCCGAGAACCATGTCGCCCCGGCACTGATCGACTTTGCTCGCCAGCACCCGCAGCTGACAGTGAACATTAATTACGATAGCCGCCTGATCAATTTTGTTGAAGAAGGCTTCGACTTCGCCATCCGGCTGGGCCAGCTGAAAGACTCCGGCCTGGTCGCCCGTAAACTGGTCGACCGCACCCTGATGGCCGCCGCCAGCCCGGACTACCTGGCCCGCCATGGCACACCACAGGAACCGGACCAGCTGCGCAAACATAGCTGCGTGATCAACAATGACAGCTGGACCTTTCAGCACCAGGGCATCGAAACCAGCGTCCGCGTCCATGGCCGCTTCCAGAGCAACAACCCCAACACCCTGCTACGCGCCTGCGAACAAGGCCTGGGCATCGTCTACCTGCCACGCAGCAACCTCACCCCCTCGGTAGAACGCGGCACACTGATACCGGTGCTGGAACCCTACTGGCACCGAGGCGTCAGCAACTGGATTGTGTACCAGAACCGGCAATTCCTGCCAATGCGAGCCCGACTGGCAATCGACTACCTGCTGGCTCAGTTTGCTGACTGGGTGGAATAGTGGTTTGGGGTTTGTTAAAGCGGGCCTGGTGACAGGCTATAGCATGCAGTGACGGGGCATTGATGCTGCCCAGTCCCTGTGGGCAACACTGTGGCTGACTTTTCGGCTTGTATATGACGGTGTTGGTCCGGTGGTAAAACGGATTCCAGCGTACTCAAGGAGTGATTTATGCGGCACGCAACCACCTCAGGCATTCAACTTCACCGCCCGCGCTGCCAGATCAATCAC
>JAIBDV010000416.1 GCA_024686055.1 Neptuniibacter sp. | reverse complement strand
GCTCAAGGCTTAATACCTCCTGGCTCTGGATATTCAGATCCAGCGCCGTCACCTGGCCATGCTGCAACGCATTGGCGTAAAGATTTTCCAGCACCGTATCCAGCACCGGTGCGGGAAATTGCACCCTGCTATCGCCCTTAACCGTCAGGCTGATACCAAAGGCATCGGCTTTATGCTGGCAAAAAGCCGCCAGCTCAATCGGCTCAGCCTCCAGGGTATGGCCCGCAGGCTCAAGCCGCAACAGAATTTCATCTGACTGTTTTTGCGCCAGTGCCGAAGAACGGACAATTCGGCTAAACACTTTCTCACTCACCGGGTATTCAGCCCGACCCAGCAGGGTATTTTGCAGCTGAATAAACTGGGCCAGATTTTTAATATCGTGTTTCAAAAACAGCATACTGCGCGATGCCTGCAGCTGTGCTTCTATCTGTGATTGCTGCTTGATCAGGATATTCATCCGGATCAGCATCGACAGAGTCCGCACAAGGACTTCCAGAAAGATCCAGCGTTCGCCGACCGGCTTCTGATACCAGTACAGGGTCAGATTCAACTGAGCATCGGTGTGAACTTCCGTAAGGGTGCGAGAGTGTCGGGACGGCCGCCCAACACGGGTAGTCACTGGCTGACCATACCAGCCCAGCTGGTATTCCAGCCCGGAGAACTCTTTTAGTGAACCGAGCAGGCCTGGCAACCTGTCCAGAAAGCACAACAGGTCCTGCTCACATTGCTGATTCAAAGCATAAATCTGATCGATCAGCTTCAACGCCTGCTGGCCCCGTCGATAGACCGCCCACGCCGCCAGCAGCACCATCACGCCACTAATCACCAGCAGCGCAGGAAAAAACCATTTAATCTCGAGCAAGCTCATATTTTTTCAGCAAGTAATAGACGTTTTCTCGCTTGATCCCCATCCGTCGTGCCATCTCATGCACGTTAAAATCGGTTTCATGCAGTATCGCTGTTAACAGCCGTTTTTCCGCTTCATTGCGTACCGCCTTCATGCCCTGGTCCACCGGGGCATCAATCACCAGCCGGCGGGCACCTTCGGACTGCAACCGTTGTTCCTGCTGACGAAACATCGCCGCCCGCTTGACAGCCAGTAGCAAGTGATCAACAGACACCGGCTTGGCGATAAAATCAAACGCCCCCGCTTTAATCGCCCGATAGACATTGGCGTCCTGATTCTGCCCCGTCAGTACAATCACCTTGAGATCGGGGGTGTTAACAGCCAGCTGCTCCAGCACCGCCAGCCCTTCTTCAGCCGAATCGGGCTGCGGCGGCAAACCCAGATCGAGTAGCAACAGATCTGGCATGGCCTGCGCTGTCAGCGCACTGTGTAACTCGGCAGGATTGGCATAACAGGCAACCGCGTAGCCTTCGTCTTCCAGCATCCAGCCCCACATCTCCCGTAAAGCGGGGTCGTCTTCCAGTACTGCGATATGAAGCGTCTCAGAGTATGCCTGCATCACGCATCTGCCCTTTCAGAGTGTTGGCATGAATCCAGATCAGCTGGTCATCGAAGAAATCAGCCTCATTGGTACGAGTCGTATCCATCACAAAGTCAGCGTCGCCATCACAATTTTCGCTCTCATCAGCGCTGGCAGCAGCACAGTCAGCGGCGGTCTGGCGTGCGTTTTTACCGGCACTGGCAATCAGTGCGACCACGTTGTCGGCAATCACGGCACCGCTACTGTCAGTGATGGTCAGGTTACCATTACCATCGTTACCCGCGACCGGAGGTGTTTTCAGATCAAATGCCGGGGCTTGCTCATTTTCAAAAAAACAGACGGACTCAGCGGCACCACTACAGGTAGCCGCCACCACCTGGGTGTTAATGGCATAGAGCACAGGAACATCCCATGGCGGCAATGGCTCAAGCCCCAGCGCCCGCCAGGGGAGCGTACCTGAACTGGCGGTACAGGTGTCACCACCGGCTAACAGCTCAGTGTTCTGCTCACCGTCATTATTGGTATCCGGACAGGGCAGATAGCCCTGCGACAGGGCAAAGCTGAACAGTGAAATCTGCGACTCTTTCAGGTAGTTATCGGTCTGGCTATAGATTGCACTGTCACGAAAACCGCGAAACCCGGCCAGCGCCCCAGCAAACACGATGGAGATAATCACCATCACCATGGCAATTTCAACCAGGGTGAAGCCGGCGTCTACGCGAACAGATAAGCGACAATCACTTTTTCTTGCCATCTGGCTTTCCTTTAACGGCATCTATCATTTAAGGCGTCCCCAGCCGGGCCTTTTCCATATTGATAAACTCGGCCCACTTTTTATTATCGATATAAAGCGCACCTG
>JAIBDV010000347.1 GCA_024686055.1 Neptuniibacter sp. | reverse complement strand
GTTCGCCTCCGTTGGCGAGGAATGTCAGGATAAGAAATACGCCGATGAGCCTACTACGCTGGTAATGGGCGACCACAACGTTGTCCGGGAAGGGGTGACCATTCACCGTGGTACCGTACAGGATAACGGTGAAACGCGTATTGGCAGCCATAACCTGTTTATGGCATATGCCCATGTTGCCCACGACTGTGTAGTGGGTGACCATATCATCATGGCAAATAATGCATCCATTGCGGGTCATGTGAAAGTGGGAGACTGGGCAATTCTGGGTGGTTTCACCGCTGTCCATCAGTTCTGTCAGATCGGCGCTCATGCGATGACGGGTGCCTCTTCGCTGGTTATCAAGGATGTACCGGCCTACGTGATGGCCAATGGTAACAGTGCTGCGCCCCACGGGATTAATACGGAAGGCCTGAAGCGTCGTGGTTTTTCCAAAACGGCCATTCAGGTGCTGCGCCGGGCGTATAAAGCGATCTATCGTGAAGGGCTGACGGTAGCCCCGGCTCTGGTCAGGTTGCGTGAACTGGAGCAGCATGCGCCTGAAGTCGCGTTGTTGATCCAGTCACTGGAGAATTCTAACCGCGGTATTATTCGCTGAGGCTGTTTCTATGTCTCGTCCGATTCGAATCGGCATTGTTGCCGGAGAAGCCTCCGGTGACATTCTTGGCGCAGGCCTGATCAAGGCGATCAAGCGCCGTTATCCAGATGCAGAGTTTGAAGGAATTGGTGGCGACCTGATGGTCGCTGCTGGTTGCCGTTCGCATGTGCCGATGGAACGCCTGTCGGTGATGGGTATTGGTGCCGTACTGGGTCGTCTGCGTGAGCTGCTGACTATCCGCCGCGAGCTGGTGGCGCATTTCATCGCTAACCCACCTGATCTGTTTATTGGGGTGGATGCCCCTGATTTCACCCTCAAGCTGGAAGGTCGACTTAAAGCCCATGGTATTACCACGGTGCATTACGTTAGCCCATCAGTGTGGGCGTGGAAGAAAAAACGCATTTATAGCATCAAGCAAACAACGGACCTGGTGCTGGCGCTGTTTCCTTTTGAGCCGCCTTACTATGCGCCGACACAGCAGAAAATCACTGTCGTTGGCCACCCGCTGGCCAGTCGATTACCAGCGGCAGTTGATCGACAGGCTGCGTTGGGCAAATTTGCGGTGAAAGGCGGTGAAACCATTATTGGTATTCTGCCGGGCAGTCGCGGTAGTGAAGTCAAATACATTAGCGAGCCATTTCTGGACACGGCGCGCTGGCTCAGCGAGCGGCTGGACAATGTCCGTTTTGTTATTCCTGCGGCCAATGCAAAACTGCATGATCGGCTCAGTCTGCTTATCAGTGAAAAATATGCGGATCTGAACATCCAGCTGGTACTGGGCCACTCCCGTGAAGTGATGGCGATCTCGGATACGATTCTGATAGCCTCCGGCACTGCGACGCTGGAAGCGCTGCTGATGGGCACGCCGATGGTGGTGGGTTATAAAGCGGGCTGGCTGACTTATCAGATTATTATCCGCATGATCGAACTGGAACTGTATTCGCTGCCTAATATTCTGGCTGGTGAAGCGATTGTGCCCGAGTTCTGGCAGCAACGCCTGACCCCGGAGCTGGCTGGGCCAGCCGTGTTACGGTCATTGCAGGATGAGGATTACCGACAGATACTGCAGCAGCATTTTACCGCGATCCATCAGCAGCTGGATATCAATGCCGATGAGCGCGCAGCGGATGCCGTACTGGCACTGTTACATGAGAAAGAGACGGTCTGATGCAAAGCTCTGAGTTTGTCTATGTTAGTGCCCGGTACATTGCCGGAGTTGATGAAGTGGGGCGTGGGCCGCTGGTAGGTGATGTGGTCACCGCTGCGGTCATTCTCGATCCTGATCAGCCGATCGTCGGGCTGGCGGACTCGAAAAAGCTCTCCGAGAAAAAGCGCAATGCCCTGTATCTGGAGATACTCGAGAAGGCAGCGGCCTGGTCGGTGGGGCGGGCGTCACCGGCAGAAATCGATGAACTGAATATCCTGCATGCCACCATGCTGGCGATGCAGCGTGCAGTAGCCGGGTTGTCTATTGCGCCTGACTATGTGTATATCGATGGTAACCGCTGCCCGCAGATGCCGTGCCCGGCTGAACCGGTGGTAAAGGGCGATAGCAAAGTCGCTGAGATCAGCGCTGCTTCCATCATTGCTAAAGTGACCCGTGACCGCGAAATGCAGGTACTGCATGACGCACATCCTGAGTATGGTTTTGATAAGCACAAGGGCTACCCGACGCCGGCGCATCTTGCGCTGCTGAAAATCCATGGTCCCCTCCCTGAATACCGTCGCAGCTTCCGCCCGGTGCGTGAGTTGCTGGATACCTGATACGCGTTATGACCGATCCTCAATTTGTTCACCTGCGGGTCCACAGTGAATTTTCACTGGTGGATGGCCTGGTCCGTATTAAAGAGCTGGTAAAGGCGTCAGCGCAGGCAAAGATGCCCGCCGTTGCTCTGACCGACCAGGTTAACCTGTTTGCCCTGGTTAAATTTTACAAAGCAGCGCTGGGGGCCGGGGTCAAACCGATCTGTGGTACCGATCTGCTGGTGGTTAACCCGCAGGCGCCTGATGCCGCCCCGTTCCGGATGACGCTGCTGGTCAGCAACGGTCAGGGTTATCGTAATCTGATGGAGCTGGTATCGCGGGCCTACAGTGATGGCCAGAATTACATCATAGATCTGGCGTTGGTGGAGAAGCAGTGGATCGCGGAGAAGTCGGAGGGGCTGATCGCTCTGTCCGGGGCGAAAGGGGGTGACATTGGTCAGGCGCTACTCGGTGGCCGGGAGGCGGAAGCGCAACAGCTGCTTGAGCAGTGGATGGCGGCCTTCCCGAACCGGTTCTACCTGGAGCTGCAACGTACCGGGCGGCCTGGCGAAGAAGCGCTGATTCATCGCAGTGTCGAGCTGGCGCAGCGCACCGGTTGTCCCGTTGTCGCTACTAATGATGTGATGTTCCTCCACAGCAGCGACTACGAGGCCCATGAAACCCGGGTCTGTATTAACCAGGGCCGGGTGCTGGAAGATTCGGGCCGGCCTCGAGATTATTCAGAACAGCAGTACTTCCGTAGTCAGGAAGAAATGGTCGAGCTGTTTGCTGATATTCCGTCGGCGTTGCAAAACAGTGTTGAGATTGCCAAACGCTGTAATATCGATATCGAAATCGGCACCTATTACCTGCCCAAATACCCAATCCCGCAAGGGATGCTGATGGATGACTACTTCCGTAAAGTCTCATTTGATGGCCTGGAAGAGCGGCTGGAGATCCTGCTCGACAAGGGTGACCCAGAGTATGCGGCCAAGCGAAAGCCCTATATCGACCGGTTGAACTTCGAGCTGGAGATCATCATTCAGATGGGTTTCCCTGGCTACTTCCTGATCGTAATGGACTTTATCAAATGGGGTAAGGAAAACGGTGTGCCTGTGGGCCCTGGGCGAGGCTCCGGTGCCGGTTCACTGGTGGCCTATGCGCAGAAAATTACTGACCTGGACCCGCTTGAATACGATCTGCTGTTCGAGCGATTCCTGAACCCTGAACGTGTTTCTATGCCCGATTTCGATATCGACTTCTGTATGGAAAACCGTGACAAGGTGATCGACTACGTGGCCAATACCTATGGTCGCGATGCGGTATCTCAGATTGTGACCTTCGGCACCATGGCGGCGAAAGCGGTGGTGCGTGATGTGGCGCGGGTTCAGGGTAAGCCATTTGGCATGGCGGACCGGTTGTCCAAGCTGATTCCGTTTGAGGTCGGGATGACCCTGAAGAAGGCCTGGGACCAGGAAGAACTGCTGCGTG
>JAIBDV010000285.1 GCA_024686055.1 Neptuniibacter sp. | reverse complement strand
GGCTGCAAATCCCGGTCATGAGCCTGTTACTGGCATTGATGGCCCTGCTCTGGCTGGCCCGGGGCGATCTGCTCAACCGCTGGGCAGAGCAACTGCCCGCCACTGCCGCCAACCACTTTGTCATTAATATCCAGCCCTGGGAGAAGCAGCCACTGGCTGAGTTTATGCACGGCCAGGGCGTCGACAGCCATCTGTACCCGATGGTACGTGCCCGACTGGTCGGTAAAAATGGCCAGCCGATCGACGCAGCGTTCAATGCGGAACAGCAGAAAGACAACAGTCTGAACCGGGAACTGAACCTGACCTGGAGCACTCAGCTGGCACGGGACAATCAACTGCTGTCCGGCACCTGGCCGCCCATCAGTAACGACCAGGGTCATAGTGTGTCAGTGGAAAGCGGACTGGCGGAGCGACTAGGGCTGAAACTGGGAGACCGGTTGAGTTTTAATGCGGGCAGCCAGCCCGTTGAGGCCCGTATCGACAGCATCCGCCAGGTGAAGTGGGATTCGTTCCAGCCCAATTTTTTTATGATCTTCGCCCCCGGTGCACTGGACGCCCTGCCTGCCAGCTATATCACCGCATTCTACCTGCCCCGGGAAAACAGCCAGCTGGTGCCGGCACTGCTCGAGCAGTTCCCGACCCTGACCCTGATCGCTATCGACCAGTTACTGGCCCAGGCTCGTCAGCTGATCGCCCATCTGATTGATGCTTCATCATTGATTATGCTGTTGAGTTTGCTGGCAGGTACGGTGCTGGTGATCACTCTGATGAGCCAGGAACGCGGCCAGCGGCGCTATGAGAACGCACTATTGCAGGCGCTGGGGGCCACTACCAACGATTGTCAGCGGCTCGATCGACTGGAATTTGGCCTGACCGGGCTGGTCTGTGGCGCGCTGGCGGCATTGCTGGCCGAACTGGCACTGTGGCCGATCCACCAGCAGGCGCTGAAGATTGATATGGTGATACATCCATGGAGCTGGCTACTGCTGCCACTGACGGGCATGCTGCTGTTCAGCCTGCTGGGCAGCCTGAGCCGACGCTACCCGGCCTCACTCTGGGAGCAACTCAAAGCCCGCCAGGGCCGGTGACACCGCGTCAGGTCTGCAGGGGCGCATAACGCGCTCCTGCATCGCTGACAATCCGACTCAGATCCCCACACTCAGCGAAGGCGGCTTGTCACTGCTGCTATCCACGGTTGGATAGCAGATAAACAGCCGGTCTTTAGGCACCCCTTTGGCCAGCTGTTTTTTCACCACCTCACCCCGCTGTACCGCCAGCGTTTGCAGACGCTGTTGCAGCACGTCTGCCAGTGCATCAGGTTTACGCGGCTTCTTGCGCTTGGCATTCTCTTTTTCCAGCACCGGCTGCAGCACCTCAAGATCAGCCTTGACCGCACGGCCACACAGCTTGAGTCGCATTGCCGGGCGCTCTACCAGCATCTCAGTCAGCTTGCCCATATAGCCCTGCATATCCTTGCTTAGGCTCGCCTGGCCTGGCTTGAACTGCACTGGCTGCAGGCTGATAAAGGTGCCTTTCTCTTTGGCTTCAATAGCAGTTTTAGCCAGCGACACCAGGGTAGCGTAAGGCTGCAGTGATTTGGTCAGATAACTGACCGCCGCATTTTTCAGCCCCCGCCCGGCCAGCGAGTTGATCACGCTCTGGTAACCAAAGTTGGGGTCATCCAGCGCACCACTGAGCTGCAGATCCAGTTCGATATTACTGTCGTCATCTTCCAGTACCATCACCGCCGTTTCCAGTGGCATCGACAGCCGCTGGCTGACCTGGCCGACTTTGTCCTGCTGGCGCGGCTCAACATTGAAATTATGCAGTGTTACCGTGCTTTTGCCCTCCAGCTGGCCCGCTTTAAGCGTGCCTTTACTGGTCAGATTCAGCTGACCGCTTTGCAAAAAGTAACCGGTGTATTCCATGCTGTACGGACTCAAATAAGGCATCTCCACCCCATTGAGATCCAGCGTCCAGCCACCGCTCTGCATCGTCGCGGTATCCAGCACACCATGCAATGACAGCTCACCGTCGCCGTTAAGTTTCGCCTTGAGGTTCAGATCGGTTGGCCGCTTGCCCTGAGTATCGTAAGGCCCCACCGCCAGCTGGCTCAGCTCGCCGTTGAAGGAAAAACGCGGTTTAACGCTGCGGTCACTGAAATACAGTTTATGGGGCTGACGCACCGACAGTTCACCCAGCCGGATATGCATCGCCGGAGACTGTTCAGCACTGGCAGCCGGTTTAGCGGTTGTCTCTGCCTCCGCCGGCATCAGCGCCGCCAGCTGTTGCTGCAGCGCAACGATATCCACCAGCTCCCCCTCAGCACCACGGCGCAACCGGGTCTCACCGCCGTTCAGCTCAATACTGTCAATCAGCAGCTGCTGCGGTTGCCAGTGGATGCTGGTCAGTTTCAGCTGCGGCCAGTAACTGAGCGGACGATCCTGTTCATCATCCACCACAGTAGCCAGTTTCAGCTCGCTCAGTTCAACCCTGGCCAGCTGAGCAGAATCGCCGTTGGCCAGCAGCTCCTGCAGCCGGACCTGTTCAGCGCTGATCAGCGGCTGCTGATCACTGTCAGCCTTCAGGCCTTTAAGCACCAGCTCGGGCTGCGCCAGCTGCCACTGCTCCCCCGTAAGTTCAAACTGACTCTGATTTTCCAGCCTGGTCAGCGACGCGGTCAGGCTCTGGTGTGTCGCGCCCAGTCCGGTCAGCGTCAGCTGCTGCTGGCTGTTAACACTCAGCGGCTTATCCTGGGGCTGAGCAAAGGTCGCCTGCCCACGCCATGCGGCCTGTTCAAGGTTCAGCGACTGGCCCGCGGACTTGTCTGCACTTTTAGCAGCCAGGTTCGCCAGCGACAAGGTGCCATCCAGCGTGCCAGCCAGCCCCTGCTCCAGAGAAATCGTGCCCCGGCCTGTCCAGCCCAGTTTCGCCAGTTTCAGCGCCAGCTGATCCGGCACCGTAGCCACCGTACGATTGAGTCTCAGCTGGCCCTCAAACTCGGCTTTTGCATCCGGCCCCGACCAGCCCGCATCGCCAGACCAGCGAACGCTGCCAACCGCTGCGCTGGGCGCTGCCTGCCAGGCCAGCGCATCCAGTCCCAGCGTGCCCCTGGCTTTAACCTGCAGCGGATTCAGCTGGGCAGTAATCTGCAGATCACTGCTGAGCTGGCCGCGCAGCGGCTGCTCCAGCATCGCCATCAGGCTATCGAGCGGCAGCTTGTCCAGTTTAAGGTTGAGCTTGAACTGCGGGGTGGACTGCAGTGGCTGACTGGTGCTGTCCAGCACCAGCGCTGCGTTATTCAACCGCCCTTGCAGCGTCAGCAGGGTATCTGTCAATGGTGCCCATTGATAAAGACTTTCAATGCGCGCCTGATCGATCTGTAACGGGTACTGCTGGCCCTGCCACTGTGTCAGCCAGGCCAGATCTCTGATGACCAGCGAGTCCAGCCCCACCTGCCATTCCAGCGGCTCTGACGGTGCCGTTTCCGGCTCCGGTTCAGTCGCCGCCGGTAATGGCAAGGGGCCCAGCCAGAGTTGCCCATTGGCATCACTGAGCCCACCGTGCAGCCCGATCAGCTGAAACTGTTCGACCCGTAACTGCTTGTCCAGCAAAGCAGCCAGATCAACATCAAGCACCAGCTGTTCCAGCTGCAGTGACTCATAGCCCTGGCGCTGCAACGACAGCTTTTCCAGCCGCAACTGCCCTCGCCACCAGTTAACCGACAACGTCCGTAACCGGGCGTCCTCAACGCCCTGTTCATACAGCCACAAAACCAGTTGATCACGGACCACATACGGCAGCGTCTGTAACGCCACCACAACGACCAGACAGAACCCCGCCAGACTCACCCACAGTTTTCTCACGCACCATCCCTCTTGGACTATCTCGAAAGCCTCCCCTGATTATTAAGGTTTGCTCAGGGTGTACAAGCCGTTTGTGGATAAAGTTGACTGTTAATACCAATCTACCGACATACTCCAGCAGATTAAGATAACCAGGCGTTATAGATTGACCTCTGTCAATATCTCGATCCCCCTGCTAAAATCGCCGACCGACCGTTCTGTGCATAAATAACAAGGTGAATATATCATGGCATCTCCTAACGAAGAGTTCCGCGAAAAAGCGGGCTGGGGCTGGATCATCATCAATCTGGTAGCAATGGCATGGATCACAATGCCAGCCAGCATTATGGTCAGCCGTATCCAGTTCTGATCCTGTGCGCTAAGCTTCAGCAATGAACGCTTATCTGCGCATCGGCGAACTCGCCAGACAATCAGGCCTCAGCGTAGAAGCGATCCGCTACTACGAGCGTCGGGGCCTGATTTCTCCTGCCGGACGCCTGCCTTCCGGTTACCGCACCTACCATCCAAACAGTCAGCAACGGCTGCACTTTATCCTGCGCTGCAAAGATCTGGGCTTTTCTCTGGATGAAATTCTGGAACTGCTGACACTGCAGCCAGAGCACAGCTCGGCTGAAGTCAAAAAGCGGGTGGAGGAAAAAATCAGTCTGGTGGAACAGAAAATAACCCAGCTACAGCAGCTTAATCAGTCACTGCATCAGCTCAATGACCTGTGCTGTGGTGACGGCCCGGTCTCGGATTGCCCGATTCTGGAGTTTCTCAAAGACAGCTGAAGTACCAGGCAGGCAAAACACCCACCTGGCAATCACTTACAGCGTAATCGTCTCTACACCGTCCGGCGTCCCCATCAGCACCACATCGGCACCCCGGTTCGCGAACAGGCCATTGGTCACAACACCAATAATCCCGTTGATCTGAGTTTCCAGCGCT
>JAIBDV010000274.1 GCA_024686055.1 Neptuniibacter sp. | reverse complement strand
AGTCCAGATGGGTATAAATCTGGGTGGTGGAAATATCTTCATGGCCCAACAGATCCTGCACCGCTCGCAGATCGCCGCTGGACTCCAGCATATGGCTGGCAAAACTGTGACACAGCTTATGCGGATGTACTTTCCCGCTGATTCCCTGGTGACGGCCCCAGTGGTCCAGCCGTAGTTGCACTGAGCGTTCACCCAGACGCTTGCCACGGTTGGAAACAAACAGAGCCCGCTCTTCAATATTGGCCAGTTTTGGTCGTCGTTCAAGCCAGGTCTGTAAGGCCTCAATGGCTTTTCGTCCCACCGGCAGCAGCCGTTCTTTACGGCCTTTACCGGTCACCCGCATGCTGGCGTCGGCCAGGTCGATGTCGCCCAGGCTTAATCCGGTCAGTTCCGACAGGCGCAGACCGCTGGAATAGAACAGTTCCATAATGGCCCGGTCACGGGCCACCAGTGGGCTGCCGTCGTCGGGGATCTGCAACAGCTGGCCGATGTTATCCACATCCAGCGGTTCAGGCAGTTTGCGCGGGGCTTTGGGGGCTTGCACGCCCAGTGCCGGGTTATGAGTGACCAGTCCTTCGCGGTGGAGGAACTTGAAGAAGGTGCGCAGGGTGGATAACACGCGGGCGATACTGCGGCTGGACAGTTCGTCACGGCGCAATTCGGCAGTAAAGCGACGGATATCGGCGGTTTGCAGTTCGGCAAAGGTGGCCGGGCTGAACACCGCCATAAACTGCTGCAGTTTGATCAGGTCACGCTGGTAGTTATCCAGCGTATGGGGTGAGAGCTGACGTTCACTGGCCAGATAACGCAGGAAGCGCTCGAGCCAGTGCTGATTACCGTCAGCGCTCACCGGCTCAGGTCCGGGACAGGGCGCGGTGCAGAACCGAGCTTAAAACTTCGCCCACATAGCTCAGAAACAGGGTGCCCTGGCTACTCTGGAAGTATTGCGGGTCGTAGCTGCCAACAGCCAGCAGGCCAATGGTCTGACCGCGTACCAGCGGCACAACGGCGGCAGAGGCGATCCGGTGTGAATCCTGTTCAAACAGGAACTGGGTCTGGGGTGATTCCAGCTGACCACAGGACACCAGATTGCTTTCTACCAGCATATCGACCGGTTCGGCATCTTCGCGGCGAATTACCCGGATATTGTTGCTATCGAGTTCAGTGTCGCTGAACAGTAGCAGGGCGGTGTTGTCGCCATGGAAGTCCTGACACAGGCTTTCATCGACGGCCACGGCGATATCGTCCAGGCTTTCCGCGTCCAGCAGACTGAGTACCATCCGTTTGGTTTTCTCGAACTGCATGTCGTTGTGGCGCGCGATCTCGATCAGCTCGCTCAGGTGACCGTTGAGCTGGCGGGTTTTGTCGCGCAGCACCGAGGTCTGACGCTCAACCAGTGACACTGCCGCGCCACTTTGATGCGGTACGTAGAGCTTCTCCAGCAGGCCCAGGTGGCGGCTGAAAAAGTCTGGGTGATCGGCCAGGTAGTCGGCGATCTGCTGTTCGCTGATCGTCTCTTCCGGGGCGGCTTCAAGGGCAGCACTCTGCTCGCTCATAAAAAAATCTGTCCTTCAAAAACGGTCGTTGCGGGGCCGGTCATAATCACGGACTGGCCTTTTCCGGGCCACTGTATCTCAAGGTCCCCGCCAGGTAGATGCACAGTTACACAATTATCCAGCAGTCCTTGCAGGCGACCGGCGACAATGGCACCGCAGGCACCGGTACCGCAAGCGCGGGTTTCACCTGCACCACGCTCGTAAACGCGCAGGTTAACCTCGTTGCGATTGAGAACCTGCATAAAGCCGATATTGGCGCGGGCCGGGAAACGCGGGTGCGATTCCAGCGCCGGGCCCAGTGTTTCCACTGGCGCGTGCTCTACGTCATCGACGATCAGTACCCCATGGGGGTTACCCATACTGACCACTCCCAGTGTGAATGTTTCCCCGTCAACGTCAATTGAATAACGGTCCGCTTCGGCGTCGGCGTTAAAAGGCACCTCGGCCGGAGCCAGCACCGGTGCACCCATATCGACTTCAATCTGGCGATCTTCACGCAGGTTCAGTACCGCGATGCCTTTGGCGGTTTCCACCCGAATCTGATTTTTATGTACCAGATTCTTGTCACGGACAAACTTGGCGAAACAGCGGGCACCGTTGCCGCAGTGTTCGACTTCACTGCCATCGGCATTATATATCCGGTAGCTGAAATCCATATCGGGCAATGTCGGTGGCTCAACGATCAACAGCTGGTCGAAACCGATGCCGGTGTGGCGATCAGCCAGTTTTTTCACTATCCGTTCGTTGATCTTTACCCGCTGGGTGACCAGATCAAGTACTACGAAGTCGTTGCCAAGGCCGTGCATTTTGGTAAAACGAACCAGCATATCGACTCCGTTAGTGGTCTTTGGGCAGTGACTTTTCGCCACGGATCAGATCATGCAAAGTTTCGCGCTTGCGAATCAGATGAACCTGGTTATCGTCCACCATCACCTCAGCCGCCCGTGGGCGAGTGTTGTAGTTGGAGGCCATGGTAAAGCCGTAGGCGCCAGCTGAGCAAACGGCCAGCAGATCGCCTTCGGCCAGGTTCAGGGCGCGGTCTTTACCCAGGAAGTCGCCGGTTTCACACACCGGGCCGACCAGATCCCACTGCTGAGTCTCGCCTTCGCGGACTTCAACCGGAATGATTTCCTGGTAGGCACTGTACAGGGCCGGGCGGATCAGATCGTTCATGGCACCATCAATGATGGCGAAGTTCTTGTCGCCGGTCGGCTTGAGGAACTCGACTTTGGTCAGCATGACACCGGCGTTAGCAACGATGGAACGACCCGGCTCCATAATTAGCGCCAGTTCGCGACCGGCCAGTTTGTCCCGTACAGCGGCGACAAAATCAGCGGTGCTCGGTGGCTGCTCGTCGGTGTAACACACGCCCAGGCCGCCACCAATATCCAGATGTTTGATGTTGATGCCATCTTCGGCCAGCTGATCAATCAGTGCCAGCAGGCGGTCCAGGGCATCCAGGAACGGTGCAATCTCGGTCAGCTGACTGCCAATATGGCAATCCATACCGTTGATGCTGACGTTATCCAGCGCGGCGGCGGCCTTATAAATGCGGCGGGCCTGGTCGATGGCGATACCGAACTTGTTCTCTTTCAGGCCGGTGGAGATGTACGGGTGGGTACCGGCGTCAACGTCCGGGTTCACCCGGAAGCTGATCGGGGCCACTTTACCCATCTCGGCGGCAACGCTGTTGATGCGTGCCAGCTCGGGCTCTGACTCGATGTTGATGCAGTGGACGCCGACGTCCAGCGCGCGACGGATTTCTTCAGGGCGTTTGGCAACACCGGAGAAGACGATGCGGCTGGCGTCGCCACCGGCCTGCAGAACGCGTTCCAGTTCACCGATAGAGACAATATCAAAACCGGCACCCAGCCGTGCGAGGATGTTCAGCACAGCCAGGTTGGAATTCGCTTTAACGGCATAGCAGACCATGCCTTTATGGCCTTCCAGTGCCTGCGCGTAGCCCATGTAGGCGCGCTCAATAGCATCACGGGAGTAGACGTACAGCGGCGTGCCATGTTGTTCGGCGATGCGGTGCAGTGCAACCTCTTCACAGTGAAGGCGGCCATTTCGATATTCAAAGTTATCCATCAGTGTTTCCGGTTCTTATGATTGTGACGACTGCGACGTTGCCGTCGGCAATTGCAGCGGACCTTTCTGGCCACATCCGACCAGCAGCAGCGCACTGGCCAGCAGAGCGATAGCGAGTTTATTCACATCCATAGCCCTGTGTAAAAGGGAGAAACGCAGAAGTATACCGTTGTATCGGGTCGGGAGTACATTTGCGTTACGCTTTTTCTGCTGCAGGTGGTACAGGCCATGTGTCTGGTTTGCGCTTGTTTTATACTGCGCTTTCGATTTTTCAATGTGCGACGGCGCAGCAAGGGGCATGGTAATGAATGAATCTGAGTTTAATCAGCGGGTTGATGCGACCCTGGAAGCGATTGAAGAGCGTCTGGATGAGGCCGAAACGGATCTGGATTTTCTGATCAGCGGCGGTGTACTGACGATTATCTGTGAGAATAAGAGCCAGCTGATCCTGACCCGTCAGGCTCCGATCTCCCAGCTGTGGCTGGCGACTCGGACCGGTGGTTATCACTTCGACTACGATAGTGAGCAGCAGGGCTGGGTTCGCGATGCTGATGGCACCCCGCTGGCGGCTTTTCTGGCGCAGGAATTTAGCGCCCAGGCCGGTGAAGCACTGAGCTTTGATATCTGATCTCGTCTGGTTGACTGAGCAGCCCAAAACGTAGGATGGGCAAAAGAGCGCAGCGATGTGCCCATCATCTCAGGAGCCTGGCATGGGATATTGATGAGCACTGGCTCCTGGCCTGAGCACTTCGCCAGCTTCAGTGTGCTTGCGTACATTTCACACAGTGCCCATACAGCGTCAGCTCATGGCGATGCATCTGGTACCCCTGGGGTGTCAGTGCTGCCAGTTTGCCCGGACAGGCATATAAGGTCGTTACCTCACCACACTGGGTACATTTGAAATGGTGGTGGTGGGGTTGCTCGGCCAGTTCGAAGCGTGGGCTGTCGCCAGGGATCGTCACCTGATTAACCTCACCGGCGTCCTGCAGGGCCTGCAGGTTGCGATAAACGGTGGCGATGCCCAGCCTAGGCGCCTGTTGCTGTGCCAGCTGGTGAACTTCCTGCGGCAGGAGTGGGCGGCCTGCCCGGGTAATTGCGTCGCGAATAGCATCGCGCTGGCGGCTGTGGCGAATCATGTTCGAGTTCCTTGCATGGGCGGTGGAATCTGTTTTAATGATAATGAGTTATCATTATTGATTAAGTTCT
>JAIBDV010000163.1 GCA_024686055.1 Neptuniibacter sp. | reverse complement strand
GAAAATCGCCAAACGCCTGGAACAGATCGCCCTGGAAGACGAATACTTCGTGGCACGTAAACTGTACCCGAACGTCGATTTCTACTCCGGTATCATCCTGAAAGCGATCGGCATTCCAACCAGCATGTTCACCGTGATCTTCGCCCTGTCTCGTACTATCGGCTGGATCTCCCACTGGAGCGAATTCCACTCCAGCCCGAACAAGATAGGCCGCCCACGCCAGCTGTACACCGGCCCAAGCCGCCGCGATTACAGCAAGTAAGCGCGCTGACAGTGCAATAAAAAACCCGCCTCGGCGGGTTTTTTATTATCTAATCATTTAGAAAATACCAGCACTACCCCCTAGCCCCCCTCACCTTCATCGGATTAATTGCCACATCCGCACTGCAATCCAGGGCTATACCAGCAGACACAACCTTCCCAACACAGAAAACAGGCACCCCGACGGGTAACACCAGACTTATATATTACCGAGCTGTGACGGACAGAGATAAGACGACAAAGCAGGCCTACCCCACAGAGTAGACCGGCTTGATATCAAGACGAGGAAAACCGAAGAAGCAGATCAGTTATCGCTGGTCGATTCGATCTTATGGATACTCAAATCTGCACCGTTATATTCCTGCTCATCATCCAGCCGCAGGCCGACAAACTGCTTCAACGCACCGTAGATAATCAGGCCAGAGATCAGCGCAATGGAGATCCCCACCAGAGTCCCTACCAGCTGACTCATGAAGCTGACGCCACCCAGGCCGCCCAGTGCTTCAGAGCCGAAAATACCGGCAGCAATACCACCCCAGGCACCACAGATCCCATGCAATGGCCAGACACCCAGTACATCATCCAGCTTCCAGCGGTTCTGAATCAGCGTAAAGGCGTACACGAAGATCGCCCCCGCAACAGCACCGACTACCAGCGCACCTGCCGGATGCATCACATCAGACCCGGCACAGACCGCCACCAGACCTGCCAGTGGGCCGTTGTGGATAAAGCCGGGGTCATTACGGCCCAACACCAGCGCCGCCACAATACCACCAGCCATCGCCATCAGGGTATTAACCGCTACCAGCCCGGAAATACCGTCCAGCGTCTGCGCCGACATCACATTAAAGCCGAACCAGCCAATACACAGAATCCAGGCACCCAGCGCCAGGAACGGAATATTTGAGGGCGGAAATGCTACCAGTCTGCCATTACGATAACGCCCATTACGAACACCCAGCAATGCGACCGCAACCAGCGCAATCCAGCCACCAAAGCCATGCACCACCACAGAGCCGGCAAAGTCATGGAACGCCGCACCAAAGGTACTTTCCAGCCAGCTCTGGAAGCCGTAGTTACCGTTCCAGACGATCCCTTCCATAATCGGATACGCCACACCAACCGTCAGCGCAGAGGCTGCCAGAATCGGCCAGAACCGCGCACGTTCAGCGATACCGCCAGACACAATCGCCGGAATCGCGGCAGCAAAGGTCATCAGGAAGAAAAACTTCACCAGCTCATAGCCATTACCCTGCGCCAGCGTTGCCGCATCGCGCATAAAGGTCACATCGTAGGCAATCCAGTAGCCCACAAAAAAATACACGATTGCAGACACACCGAAGTCAGTGATGATCTTGACCAGCGCATTGACCTGGTTTTTACGGCGAACCGTACCCACCTCCAAAAATGCAAAACCGGCGTGCATGGCAAATACCATGACTGCCCCCATCAGAATAAAGAGTGTATTCGAGCCCTGAATCAGGGTCTCCACTGCACTGTTCACATTTTCCACGTATCACTCCTGCACTATCAGGTATCACGAATATGGTTATATGCACTGCTTTGGGGCGGCCTTGATGGCGTATTGTTATGGATTCTGCCCCCAGAACGCCCATTAAAGGGTGCGCCTGTACTGCAACAGTGCACAAATACAAATCAACGGAGAACGATAATGCAGAGATCATGCCAGGCAGATCACCAGGCAAAAAAAAGGCCCGCTCGAATGGCGGGCCTGTAGATCAATCAATTACGATGCTTCTGCGCCGTGGCGGATCTCGAAGCAGACATGGATCCGGCTGTTACGTTTAAAGTCCAGGTCCAGCGTCTTCGGCGTGATATCGACAATATCGAATTCAGCCAGCGCCTCACGGTCAATCTCAAACCGACGGTAGTTGTTTGAAAAGATCAGCACACCACCGGGACGCAACTGCAACATCGCCAGCCGTACCAGACCGGTATGGTCACGCTGAATATCCAGCACCCCGTCCATCCGCTTGGAGTTAGAGAACGTTGGTGGGTCGAGGAAGATCAGATCAAAGCGCGCACCTTTCTGCGTTTTCAGCCATTTGAAGCAATCTTCCTGGATAAAGTGATGGCGCGCCTCAGCAAAGCCATTGAGCGACATATTATGCTGCCCCCACTGCAGATAGGTGGATGACATGTCCACACTGGTAGTGCTGGCCGCCCCACCCTTCGCCGCATGAACCGACGCCGACGCGGTGTAACAGAACAGGTTCAATACGTCCTTACCCGCAGACATCTGCTGAATCTGCTTACGTATCGGACGATGATCCAGGAACAGGCCGGTATCCAGATAGTCACGCAGGTTCACCCGGAACTCACAGCCATACTCGGTCACTGTTTTGAAGTTCTGGCTCTCGCCCTGCTTCTCATACTGGTTTTTACCCGACTGACGGCGACGCTGTTTGAGCACCACCTTCTCTTCACTGATACCCAGCACTTCCGGCACCGCCTGCATCACCGCCTGCAGGCGCTCAAAGGCTTTGACCGGATCGATATTCTTCGGCGGCGCATACTCCTGCACATGCACCTCATCACCGTATACATCGACCGCCACGGCAAACTCAGGAATATCGGAGTCGTATAAACGGTAGGCAGTAATATTTTCTTTTTTCAGCCATTTTTTCAGCAACCGCAGGTTCTTACGCAAGCGGTTAGCAAACATATCGCGTACTTCAGCAGACACCTCGTAACGCGGCGCGGCTTCCTCAGGCTCTTCGCCTTCAAGGCGAACCCGGGCCGGTGGCAAGCGGCGCTCATGGATACTGAACAGCGCCAGCCGTCCTTCCAGTGCACCGTTGTACATTTTGTAGTGCTTATCTGGACGCAAGCCGACAACGTCGATCAGGTCCGGATTACCGCTGAAGATCGAAATTTTCCAGCCCGCCAGCTGCTCTTTAAACACCGTACCGAGCTGACGATAGAAGAACATCAGCTGCGCGCTGTCACCCATACGCTCACCGTACGGCGGGTTAGTCACCAGCAGACCTTTGCCTTCCGGCAGCGAGTCGCGAGTCAGCTTTTCAGCCGCACCCTCTTCGAAACGGATAAACTCAGCTACACCCGCCCGCTCGGCATTATCTTCGGCAATAGACAGTACCCGCACATCCGTATCGCGCCCGATCAGCGTTGCTGGCATGGTCGCGCAACCCTGAGTCCGGCGTTCACGCGCCTCGTCCATCAACTCGTTCCAGATCTCTCGACGGTGCTGCACCCAGCCCTGGAAACCGAAGTAGCTACGGTTAATACCCGGCGCAATGTCACAGAACAGCATGGCTGCTTCAATCAGCAAGGTACCGGAACCGCACATCGGGTCCAGTACGATCGGGTTGTCAGTATCCGGCCAGTCGGAACGGTACACAATGGCCGCCGCCAGGTTTTCTTTCATCGGCGCGCCGCCCGCCTTTAAGCGGTAAGCACGACGGTGCAGGCTGTCGCCCGACAGATCCAGCGCCACCTGCAGCTTATCCCTGTGCAGGTAAACATTAACCCGAATATCAGGTCGGTCACGCTGTACCGTCGGCCGATCACCGGTGGCAATACGGATCTGATCGACGATCGCATCTTTCACCTTTTGCGCGCCGAACAGAGTGTTATTGATATGCTCGGAGCTACCGTTAAAATCAATCGCCAGACTGGCCGTTGAACGCATATGCTCCAGCCAGTCAACTTTCTGGACCGCCGCGTAGATCGAATCAGCATCGGTTACATCGGTATGTACCAGCAATAACAATACCCGGTTGGCCAGCCGCGACCAGAGACAAACCCGGTACGCATCCGCCAGCTCTCCCTCGAGGTGCACACCCGCACCTGTCGGCCGCACAGCCGATTCATCAAAACCCATCGCCAGCAACTCGTCAGCCAGCAGTGGTTCAATACCTTTCGGGCAGCTAATAAACAGCTTCATTTTATTCCCCCGGCACCAGTGGCCGTCTGGATCAGTGCTTTCAGTGTAGATCTGTAGCACATGAAAATATTTCAGTTTTGTAAAACCACCAATGCCGCCGGACTAAGCATCTGAATACACTCAGATTTCTTTAGTCCTGTTACGTTGCATCTATGACATACCGTTGTCACATAGTGATTTTAAATCGAATTAGTGTCCGCTTTCGGTTAAGAATGGAGGTCCGAGGTAACCGACAGGGAACGCTTACAGCCAAGTCAGAGCGGCGTCCAGCATCCGTTATCCGGCCTCAAGTATCAGCGCCCAGCACGGCAGTTGATACTTATATACAGAAGACGCAATTAGCGAGGCTAGACTATGAAAAGACAGAAGCGCGATCGTAGTTCAGTTCTGTTCAGCCGAGGTTTCCAGGCAGGGCTTAACCGTAAATCCCGAGACACCTGCCCCGTACAAACAACCGAATTACGTAGCATCTGGATGAATGGGTGGCGAGAAGGCCGCCAGGCACACTGGGGCGGCCAATCTGGCGTCTCTGCCATCCAGGCGAACCCTGCCTATCACTGAGTTGCGACACTCCGTTTCTATCTGAAAAAGGCTCCGCAAGGAGCCTTTTTACATTCAAGCCGGGTTTAGCGGCTCTGCGACTGGATCGCCTCAACGGCATCGCGCACCAGCTGCGGGCCCCGGTAGATAAATCCAGTGTAAATCTGCACCAGACTGGCGCCGGCTTCGATCTTCTCGACGGCATCAAACCCTTCAGTAATACCACCCGCACCGATAATCGGCAGTGCGCCATCCAGCGCCTGGGACAGGGTGCGAATCGCCTGAGTCGACTTATTACGCACTGGCGCACCTGACAGACCACCCGCTTCAGCGGACTGTGGATCGCTCTCAACCCCTTCACGGGACAGCGTGGTGTTTGTGGCAATCACACCGTCCATCTCGTAGGATTTCAGGGCAGCAGCAACACCGGTCAGCTCTTCAGCATCCATGTCAGGGGCGATTTTCACCGTTATCGGCACATAGCGACCATGCAGGCGAGCCTGTTTAGCCTGCTCGGTTTTCAGTGCATCCAGCAGCTCATTCAGATGGCTGCCATGCTGCAGTGAACGTAGCCCCGGCGTGTTCGGTGAAGAAACATTTAACGTGATATAAGACGCCCGGCTGTACACTTTACGCATGCACAGCAGGTAGTCATCGGTGGCTTTGTCGTTGGGGGTATCTTTATTTTTACCAATATTGATACCCAGCACACCGTTATAACGGCTTTTTTCCAGGTTTTTCAGCAACTGATCAACACCGTGGTTGTTAAACCCCATCCGGTTGATGATGGCGCTGTTCTCCGGCAGGCGGAACAGCCGTGGCCGCTCGTTACCCGCTTGAGGACGCGGCGTCACGGTACCCACTTCAACAAAGCCAAAACCCATCGCCGCCAGACCATCCACGGCTATACCATTTTTATCCAGTCCCGCTGCCAGTCCTACCGGGTTAGGAAAACGGATACCCATTACCTCAACCGGGCTTTGCAGGATCTCAGCACCTAACAGCTTTGGCATACCCAGCGTTGCCGCCAGATTCATACCCGTCAAGGCCAGGTCGTGGGAGCGCTCCGGATCCATCCGGAACATTAAAGATCGGGCTAATGGATACAGCATGATGTGAATACCTGTGGAAATTTGCGCGGGATTATAACGCACTTAACGACCTGATGTGGCTATTTGGCAGAAAATGACGCAAAAATGACTGGTTTGCGGACACAGCTCTGACCGGAGGCAAAGCAAAAGGCCTGTCAGTAATGACAGGCCTTTTACTGATAACGCAGTGTCAGAGCCGTTCAATGGTTTTGAACTTGCCCTTATCATCAAAAGAGATCTGAAACCTGCCAACAATGCCCTGGCGAGAAACAAACGGCTGCAGTATTTTGGTCGGGAAACGTACCCGCCGCCCATCCAGCGCCCATGCTACAACATCTTTCACCTGGCCCTGATAATGGGCCATGTACTGCTCAGCATTGATATTCACATCTACAACTATGTGCCGCATAACGCTCAGCATCCCTCACAATCATTAATTACTCCGCAGGCAGCGCCTCCGTCGCCAGCCAGTTACAGGCGTTAGCCAGATCAAACAGCTCGCGAACGGCCACAGTATACATCGCATATTCCTGTCGTTCAGCATGCTGAAGCTCACTCAGAGTCGCCTGCCAGCGTTTTAGCACCGGCTGTGCCTGCACCTGCCACAGCGCCAGATCAGGAGCTTCACAGCCGCGGGAGTCACTGAACTGCAGTACATGGCGGGTTAACGCCTGTTGCTGCCAGTCAAGATCATCCCGGAACGCCTCACGCGCCAGAGCCTGCCAGTAATTATCCACCTCCAGCTCGCTCAACTTACCCGCCAGCCATGCAAGATCCAGCGTTTCACCCAGGCCAAAGAATGTCTGCGCCACCGTAGCCACGCTGTGCTGACTGTCCCGACTGACCTCAATCACCCCCAGCACCTGATAGATACTGCGTGCGCCAGCGACCAGCT
>JAIBDV010000191.1 GCA_024686055.1 Neptuniibacter sp. | reverse complement strand
TGTACGAACAAGAGGGGCTGACCCCGGTGATCGCCCCGGAGGTCGAGTTTTATCTGATCCATAAAAACACCGACCCTGATTACGAACTCAAGCCCGCGACGGGCCGCTCGGGTCGTCGGGAAACGGCTCGCCAGTCTTACAGCATTGATGCGGTGAACGAGTTCAACCCGCTAATCGATACCCTGTATACCTACTGCGAAGAGCAGGGGCTGGCCGTGGATACTCTGATCCACGAAGCGGGCGCGGCGCAGATGGAGATAAACTTTCTCCATGGTGACCCGCTGGCACTGGCTGATCAGGTGTTTGTGTTCAAGCGAACCCTGCGCGAATCAGCGCTCAAACACGGTATTTATGGCACGTTTATGGCAAAACCGATGCAGCATGAGCCGGGCAGCTCCATGCATATCCACCAGAGCCTGATCGACAGCCGCACCGGCGAAAATGTGTTTGCGGGCAGAGATGGCGAGGCATTCAGTCCGGCGTTTTATCACTATATGGGTGGGCTACAGGCCTATACTCCGGCGGCGATCAGCTTTTTCGCCCCCAACGTTAACTCCTACCGCCGCTTCGCCCCGGAAATATCCGCGCCGGTCAATATGAAATGGGGTATCGACAATCGTACCACCGGGCTGCGTGTGCCCAGTGCACCCGCCGACGCTACCCGCATTGAGAACCGCTTCCCCGGTGCCGACTCAAACCCTTACCTTGCTATCGCAGCCAGCCTGGCCTGCGGTTATCTGGGCCTGAAAGGCCAGCTGCAACCGACCCGGCCGACCCAGAATGCCGCTGCGGAGGAGGGTGATATGGTTGAGCTGGCCCGCTCCCTCGAAGAGGGCTTACGGTTGCTGGAAGATTGCCCCGAACTGACCGCCATCATGGGGGAATTATTTGTGGCAGCTTATATTGGGGTTAAACGGGCCGAGTTCGAGACCTTTCATCAGGTAATCAGCTCCTGGGAGCGGGAATATCTGCTGCTGAATGTCTAGGGACCGCCGCATACAGGGGAGAGAACATGGGGCTATCGGGCTATGAGGGCTCGTACTACGCAGACACCGCATTACCAGTAGCGAACTACCCGGCACTGACCGGCGAAGTGCGTTGCGAGGTCTGTGTTATTGGCGCGGGTTACACCGGCCTGTCGACGGCGTTACACCTGGCTGAACAGGGTTATAGCGTGTGCCTGCTGGAGGCCGAAAGGGTTGGCTGGGGGGCGTCAGGCCGTAATGGTGGCCAGGTCGCTCCCGGCCACAATATGGACCATGCCGAGCTGTGCCGCACGGTAGGCCAGGCAGACGCCGACCGGCTCTGGCAGATGAGTCTGGAGTCCGTAGAGCTGGTGCAAGCGCTGGTAAGCCGTCATCGAATCGACTGCGACCTGAAATCCGGCGTACTGCATGTGGCGGCAAAGCCTGCCCATAGTGCAGAACTTAAAGCTGCCGTCGCCTATAACCAGCAGGTATTAAACTACGACCACTGCCGCTATATGACCCCGGAACAGGTTGCCAGCGTTCTGGGCACTGACCACTATCATGGTGGTGAATACTGGCCCGATGCAGCTCACCTTCACCCCCTCAATTATGCCCTTGGACTGGCCGCTGCGGCACAACAGGCCGGGGTGAGTATTTACGAACATAGCCGGGTGACCTGCTATCACACCCGTCAGGGTATGCGGGTGAATACCACCCACGGCCGGGTACTGGCCGACAGCCTGGTGCTGGCCTGCAACGGCTATCTGGGTAAGCTTGCGCCGCAAGTTGCGGGTAAGATCATGCCCATCAATAATTTTATGCTGGCCACCGAGCCACTCAGCGACGCCCTGTGCCAGCAGATCAACGCCAGGGACCTGGCAGTGGCCGACTCAAAGTTTGTGGTGAATTATTTCAGGCTGTCAGCAGATAAGCGCCTGCTATGGGGTGGTGGAGAGAATTATACCCAACACTTTCCGGCAGATATTGCAGGCCTGGTGCGCAAACAGATGCTGGCGGTCTATCCGCAACTGGCAGAGGTGAAGGTTGATTACAGCTGGGGCGGCACCCTGGCGATCACGATGAACCGGATGCCCAGTTTTGATCGGCTGGATAACCAGCTGTTTGTTGCGCAGGGTTATTCCGGTCATGGTGTGGCGCTGGCGACACTGGCAGGGAAGCTTATCGCCGAGGCGATCAGTGGCGCACCCGAACGGTTTGATCTGTTTGCCCGCGTGCCCACACCCACGTTTCCGGGCGGCACTTTACTACGCAAGCCGGGCCAGCTGGCGGGGATGCTCTACTACGCGATGCGTGATCGCTGGTTCTAGACGCCGGGGCAGATTCGTACACCGTTTAAAGCCTGCGCTTGATGGTCCGAAGCTGCTCTTTCAGCACCTCTTCATCGTTCATCACTTTCAGCTCCAGCTTATCCGGCTGTGACTGGCTCTCTACGTTGTCCAGCATCCGCTCCAGAGTTGTCAGCTTCCGTTTAATCAGTTGATAGGTCGCTATATCC
This sequence comes from Neptuniibacter sp., assembly GCA_024686055.1. Lineage (GTDB taxonomy): Bacteria > Pseudomonadota > Gammaproteobacteria > Pseudomonadales > Balneatricaceae > Marinobacterium_C. The sequence goes on along the minus strand of JAIBDV010000191.1, from coordinate 3,804 downwards.
ATATCCTCTGCTGAAGCCGCCGCGCTGATCGCCTCGTCCAGCAACGCAGGCAGACTTTCCAGTACCGTATTTTCCAGCGGCTCATGGCGCAGCCCTTGCTGTAGCGTATGCCGATCACTCAGCCAGTGTTGCAACCGTTGTCGTTCAGGAGCCGTCAGTACGGCGGCAACATGCGGGGCAACTCTGTCGACAGCCACATCAAAACTGGCCACCACCTTTTCATCAGCCCGACCGTGGCGTGGGCTTACTTTATAACGCAAACACAGCACGCTGCTGCCTTCGGTTCGAAACTCAATACCGGTTGAACGCATAGACGAGTGATTCCTTTTTAACCTGAACCGGAGGATTATCATTCGAACCCTAACTAATGTCAAAGCAGAGACTCACGCGATATCGCGTGATAGGTTCAGATATAAGCGAATAAACCGAAATATAGCGGCGTACTTAAACATTAGTTTGTTTTGTGTTCTAATTATACGCATAAACGCCTGGGCACTTTGAGTGCTCATATCCATGCGTAAAACTGACGGCAACAGGTCAGGAACAGCACAGCAACGTGATGCAGGGGACAACGTGATACAACCGGCTCCGAATAATGTGAACAGCCGCACAGCCACCACCATGACGCCATCAATACGCCAGTGGCAGCGTCCAGTAATGGATCAGGCACCACCGCGAGCAGACACAGTACCTGTCAACGCTCAGGTTATTATTGATGAGGCCCGTCGCCGTGGAATTTCAATCGAGATACACAATGCCGAGCAGGGCATGTTCGCACTACGGCTGGCCGGGCGAACGATTGCCTGTCATGAGTCACTGACGGATCTGACAAGCGCCATCGCTATGACGCGCTGCAGTGATAAGCGGATTCTGCATAGCACCCTGGTCGCATCAGGGATTGCCACCCCAGACCAGCAAGTGGTCGAGAGCGCTGAGCAAGCGCAGGATTTTCTGTTTGAACATCGCCGGATTGTGCTGAAACCTGCCCGCAGCGGCCCGGAAAATCAGGCCTATATCGACCTTCGAACCCCTGATGCTATCAATACCGCATTTGCCGCACTGTCCAGCACCACTGACAGCATCATTGCGCAACCCTGGCACGATGGAGAGAACCTGCGACTGGTCGTGATTAACAAGCAGATCGTCGCCGCCGGGGTACGACAGGCAGCGTCGATTTCGGGTGATGGCGTACGTACCATACAACAGCTGATTGAACGCGAAGATCAGAGCCGTCAGCATGCCACCCAGGGTGAGAGCAGCATTGCGCTCGATGCAGAAACCCGCCGTTGCGTCACCGATGCAGGCTACCAGATGCACGATGTTCTGCCTTACGCCCGCCAGCTCGATGTACGCAGAGCGGCAACCCTGCAAAGCGGTGGTGTGATGCGCGATGTCACCGGCCAGCTTCCTCCGGCACTGGAGCAACAGGCACTGCAGGCTGCCGAACAGGCTGGATTGCAGGTCGCCGGGATCGATATGCTGATTGAAGATCTTGACGCAGCCCAGGGCTGGGTACTGGATGTTACCGAACGGCCCAGCCTGACCAACCATGACTCACAGCCGGTGGTTGAGCACTTTATGAATCTGCTGTTTCCACAAACACAGATGAGCGGCCCTCTGCATCGCGCCTGAATAAATCTGACGCAGCAGGGAGGTGGCGGGCCAGCAGCCCGCACCCCCGGCAGAGCCGGTTAAATCAGTCGAACTCAATCCAGGTGGTTTTCAGTTCAGTATAATCATCCATCGCATGCAGCGATTTATCCCGGCCATTGCCCGACTCTTTAAAGCCGCCAAACGGCACCGTCATATCACCGCCAAAATAGTTATTAATGCCCATGGTGCCGGTCCGTATCGCGGCGGCAACTTTATGCGCGGTATTAATGTTCTGGCTCCACACCGCACCGGCCAGGCCGTAGGGTGAGTCATTGGCGATGCTGATCGCATCCGCCATATCGGTAAACGGAATCACTGAAACAACCGGGCCAAAGATTTCTTCACGGGCAATACGCATCTGGTTAGTTACGCCGGTAAACAGCGTCGCCTGATGATAGAAACCACCACTTTCGGCCTGTACCTGCTGGCCACCCATCGCCAGCGTTGCCCCTTCCTGCTTACCCAGCTCAACGTAACGCTGAATGGTATCGAGCTGATTCTGATCGATAATCGCGCCCATCTTGTTTTTACCCAGTAGCGGGTCTCCCGGCGTCCAGCGGCTGGCTTTGTCGATGACTCGTTCGACAAATTCATCGTGAATTGACTGTTCAACTAACAGTCGGGTAGCGGCGGTACAGGTCTGGCCTGAGTTATAAAAACCACCGATCACTGCCAGGCTGGCGGCTTTATCCAGGTTGGCATCGGCAAAAACGATATTGGCACTTTTGCCGCCCAGCTCAAGGAATGTCCGTTTAAGGTTGGATTGACCAGAGTACTGAGTCAGCAGTTTGCCCACCGCCGTAGAACCGGTGAAGGTCTGACCGTCGATATCCGGGTGCAGCGACAGGTGCCGCCCCAGGTTGACGCCATCACCGGGTAGTACATTCAGTACACCATCAGGCAGGCCTGCCTCGCTGGCCAGCTGGGCAATACGCAGGGCAGTAAGCGGGGTTTTCGGGTCGGGCTTGAGGATCACCGAGTTACCGGTAGCTAGCGCCGGGGCCAGTTTCCAGGCAGTGGTAGAGATGGGGAAGTTCCAGGGCACAATGGCCGTAACCACCCCCAGTGGCATGCGGGTAACCAGCGCCAGGCAATCATGGCCGGTGGGGGCAACCTGTTCGTACACTTTGTCGACTGCTTCGGCGGTCCAGCGGATCGTGTTGGTCGCGCCGGGTACATCCACATAAAGGGTATCGTTAATCGGTTTGCCTGCATCCAGTGATTCCAGCAACGCCAGCTCTTCGTGGTGTTTTTCTAACAGATCAGCCCAGCGCTGCAGGACTTTCTTGCGCGCCGACGGGGCCTGTTGCGACCAGCAGCCGGATTCAAATGCCGCGCGAGCAATTTTGACGGCGACATCAGCATCTTCTGGTCCGCAATCTGCCACATCGGTTAATCGCTGGCCATTGGCCGGGTTGATCACCGCTGTGGTTTTACCTGACAGCGCCGAAACATTCTGGCCATTAATAAACGCAAGGTGGGGCAGGGTGAGGTCCGCCGCGCGGGCGACCCAGTCGGTTGGCTGTACAGTGCTCATAAACAGTCCCTTTTCATCAGTCAGCTGAGTTTTATGCGCCTTAGAGTGCTGCTTGAGCCGCTAATTTGCAATCGCTGCTGGTTTACCCCAGGCCTGCGGGCTTGCTCGGTGATGTAATCTGCACTCAGTTAAGCATTTGGTTAAGTAAGGATAAAAACCGCTGAATTTAACTGCAAGATTTTCTATTGATAATGAAAGACATCAAAACACAGAACAACCTGAGCACTCAGGCTCTTGATGAGGTGGCAGATGAATAACAAGAACGAACGCCTGGCAGCCTGCGGGCTGACGCAGCAACAACTGGATGCCTACTGGATGCCTTACACCGGCAACCGGGATTTCAAGCAGGATCCACGCATCATAGTGTCCGCTGAAGGTAACTACTACACCGATGTCGACGGTCGCAAGATTTTTGATGGCCTGTCCGGCCTGTGGACCTGTGGCGCAGGCCATAGCCGCCCGGAAATTACCGAAGCGGTCAGCCGTCAGATTAAAGAACTGGACTACGCCCCGGCGTTCCAGTTTGGCCATCCTGACGCCTTTAAACTGGCGCACCGGATCACCGAGTTTATGCCCGAAGGGCTGAACCGGGTATTTTTTACTGGTTCCGGTTC
>JAIBDV010000113.1 GCA_024686055.1 Neptuniibacter sp. | reverse complement strand
GTTTCCTGAGCCGCTGGCGCGGCTCACCACACTCTGACTGTCGCTTAGGTTAGCGAACGCTCACTTATTCTCAAACAGGTGTGGATAGAGGCTGCGGGCCTGCTCGTCAGACATATCGCGCAACCGCTGCATATTGCGCTCCGGGATTTGCTCCGGGTTTTTATAATGGGCCAGCGCCCGGCTCATCTCCCCTTCACGGATGATATGCACCGTCGGGTATGGTGCCCGATTGGTCCAGTGGCTGCGATCATCCTCCGGCACCCCGGCAAACAGATAATCAGGATGGAAACTGGCCAGCTGAAACACCCCTTCCAGGCCGGCCCGCTTCAGCTTTTTCTGCATAACATTGAGCAGATCCAGATACTGATAAAAATCCTCCAGTGCCGGGATAATCACCAGGGTGGTCGACAGCTCCGTTTCTTCCGCCTGCTGCAGCCGGTCCAGCTCTGCCAGGAACTCAGTCACAATCACAGCACTCTCCTGCGCGTCGCACAGGGCATAACGGATCGTTTCTTTTCTCACCACCGGCGCGGCAAAAGGACAGAGGTTCTGACCCACAACGACGTTTTCAACCCACTGCCGGGTCTGTTCGATAATCTGACTGTCTGCTACCACGGTAATTCCTGCAATAACCTGCTCAACGGAGGGCGAATCATGACGGACATTCGCCTCGGGTGGTAGTATTGGCGCACGTTTTTACCGGAAGTAAGCTTGTGCCCATTCCCGCTGCTCTGAGTCAGCCTCAATTCAATACGGCCTGGCGCGCACTGCGCCGCCCGAACCAGCTACAGGCGCCACTGCAATGGCGTAACTGGCTGATGGACCCGGGTTCACTGACCCAGCGACTGATGCAGCGCAGCCGCGGCCAGTTCCGGGTTGAAGTAATCCGTCAACACTGGGCCGTGCCCACCGCCAGTGAGCGCCAGGCACTGGGCATGCGCTGTCGGGAGAAGGCGCTGATTCGCGAAGTGCAGCTGATGGGCAACGGCCAGCCCTGGGTCTATGCCCGTTCCGTGCTGCCCGCCACCACCCTGACCGGCCGCCAGCGAATACTGTCTCAGCTGGGCTCACGCCCGCTGGGTCAGATGCTGTTTCGCGACCCGACCATGCGCCGCAGCCCCCTGCAGATCAGCCCCCTGCACCTGACTTCCGGCCAGACCGCCTGGGCCCGCCGTTCGGTATTTACCCTGGCCAATAAACCGTTACTGGTGTGTGAAGTTTTTCTGCCCGCCCTGCTCGAGGTAGAATAGGCCACACCTTTTTCCCTGACTCAGACGCGGGCCCAGCCGATGCAGCAATCGATCCACTCTCCGCCCTCCCGGACAGACACGCTCAAAGCCTACAGCCAGCTGATGCGTATCGACCGTCCTATCGGCACCTGGCTGTTGATGTGGCCGACTCTGTGGGCACTGTGGATCGCCGCCGATGGCTTCCCGGCCTGGCCCACCCTGCTGATATTTATCGCCGGGGTCTACCTGACCCGTGCCGCAGGCTGTGTGATCAACGACTATGCCGATCGCAATATCGACGGCCATGTCAAACGCACCCGTGAACGCCCCCTGCCCTCGGGTAGAGTCAGCGCCCGTGAAGCGCTGTATCTGTTCGCCGGGCTGATGCTGACCGCGTTCGGCCTGGTGCTGCTGACCAACCCGCTGACCATTATCATGTCTTTTGGCGCACTGGCACTGGCCGCCTGTTATCCGTTTATGAAACGCTACACCCACCTGCCTCAGGTGGTACTGGGGGCTGCGTTTTCCTGGGCCATCCCGATGGCATTTACCGCCACTCAGGGTGAACTACCGTTGTATGCCTGGTTACTGTTCATGGCTAATCTGCTGTGGACGGTGGCCTACGATACGTTCTATGCCATGGTCGACCGGGATGATGATCTGAAAATTGGCGTCAAATCTACCGCCGTGCTGTTTGGCGATGCCGACCGGCTAATTACGGGTGTCCTGCAACTGCTAACGCTGGCCTGCCTGATTGCGGTACGGGTACAGACCGAATTGTCATGGGGTTTTGATCTGGCACTGGCCGGTACTGCCGGGCTGTTTATTTATCAGCAATGGCTGATACGCCACCGGGAGCGTGATGCCTGTTTCAGAGCCTTCCTCAACAACCACTATGTCGGCATGCTGCTGTTTATCGGCGTGGTAGTGGACTACTTCCCGTTCTGAATACCGCGCCTCTGATTGAACGCTCAAGAAAAGTCATGACACAGCACAGGCAAGAAAAGCGTCGCTGTGTCATATTTGTGTAACACAAACGACTTGTAATGGTGCGAACAAAATTTCAGAGCCAGAGGCTTAACGCTCATGTCTTCTTCCAAACGCGTGCTGATCGTCGATGACGAAGCACCAATTCGCGAGATGATTGCCGTCGCACTAGAGATGGCTGGATATGAGTGCATGGAGGCAGACAGCGCAAACGCAGCCCATGCACTTATCGTCGATAATAAACCGGATATGGTACTACTGGACTGGATGATGCCAGGCACCACCGGTATCGAGTTTGCCCGCCGGCTGCGTAAAGACGAAATGACCTCTGATGTACCAATCATCATGCTGACCGCCAAAGGCGAAGAGGACAGCAAGATCAAAGGGCTGGAAGCCGGGGTTGATGACTACATCACCAAACCGTTTTCCCCCCGTGAACTGGTCGCCCGCCTGAAAGCGGTACTGCGTCGCACCACGCCAAAAGGGATCGAAGAACCTGTTACCGTTGACGAGCTTACGCTGGACCCGATCTCTCACCGCGTCACCTCAGAAAGCAAGCCAGTCGAGCTGGGCCCGACCGAGTTCCGCCTGTTGCAGTTCTTTATGACCCACCAGGACCGTGCCTATTCACGTAGCCAGCTGCTGGATATGGTCTGGGGCGGAAATGTCTATGTGGAAGAGCGCACCGTTGACGTCCATATTCGTCGCCTGCGCAAAGCACTGGGGGAACGCCATGACTACCTGGTGCAGACCGTTCGCGGTACCGGTTATCGCTTCTCCGCCAAGGTCGCCTGAGGCCCCTTATGCAGAACCCCCGCCACTCAATGCTCGGAAACCTGCTGGTCGTACTGATCAGTGCCGTAGTGGTTGGTTTTATTCTCGGTTATCCTGGCTGGCTGGGGCTGCTAGCCCTCAGCGGCTGGTGTGCAATTGAGATTCACCAGTTCAGTCGGCTGGTACACTGGCTGCAGAACGAAACCGATAAAGAACCACCGGAAGGTACCGCCCATTGGGGTGATCTGTTCGATGAGCTGTCACGCTATCAGAAACGTCACCGTTCCCGCGAGAGCTACCTGCGCGGGGTTATCACGCGTTTTCAGCAATCCTCTGCAGCGCTAAGCGATGCGGTGGTGATTATTGACCGGGATAATAATCTGGAATGGTGGAACCGCTCGGCTGACCGCTTGCTGGGGCTGCGTGCCGTCTCTGACCGGGGCAAACCGGTGATGAACCTGCTGCGCGACCCACGCTTTATCCGCTACTTCAAAAAATCCAACTACAGTGACCCGCTGGACCTGCCTTCGCCGGTTAATAATGATCTGCAGATCCAGTATCAGATCAGTGAGTTCGGTGAAGGTGACCGATTGCTGGTCGCCCGCGATATTACCCGGTTGCTGCAACTGGAACAGACCCGGCAGGATTTTGTTGCTAACGCCTCCCATGAGCTGCGCACCCCGCTGACGGTGATCCGTGGTTACCTGGAAACTTACCTGGAGCAGGAACTGCCCCGACCACTGATGCGTGGGCTGGAGCAAATGCAGCAGCAATCCCGGCGGATGGAAAATCTGGTGTCGGACCTGCTGTTACTATCCCGGCTGGAAGCCAGCCATCAGATATCTGATGAGCAACCGATCCAGATCCACGGCATGTTGCAGCATATTTTCCAGGACGGACAGGCGCTGGGTCGGGATAAGGGCCATAACCTGAGCCTGGAAACAGACAAAGAGCACGACCTGCTGGGGCAGGAGATTGAACTGTACTCCGCCTTTTCCAACCTGGCATTTAATGCCGTGCGTTACTGCCCGGCGGAAGGCGAGATCAAGCTGCGCTGGTGGGTAGACGACGAAGGTGGTCACTTTTCAGTGCGTGATAACGGTACGGGCATCGAATCGATTCACCTGCCACGACTGACCGAACGTTTCTATCGGGTTGATGAGAGCCGTTCATCCTCCAGTGGCGGCACCGGGCTGGGGCTGGCCATCGTCAAGCACGTACTGGCCCGTCACGGGGCAACACTGACCATTAAAAGCAAGGTAGGTAAAGGCAGTACGTTCAGCTGTCACTTCCCACTGGATATGGTTTCCAAGGCCCAGCAAACGGAGCCCGATGAGGACGAGGACAGCAACGACCTGGCTGACGATGCCAGCGGCCCCGCAGACAAACAAAGCAAGGCCACCGGCTGAGCCATCCCCCATCAACCGTTCCGGTTGATGGGGGCTGCTGCTGGACTAGCGCTGTAAGTCAGGCTGATCCGCATACTCTTCCACCCAGTAGATCGTTGCACCCACCACGGCCGTTGGCATCAGAATCAGATTGAGGACCGGTACCAGCATGCCCAGCTGTACCAGGCCACCGAAGCCCAGCGCGGTCATGCGGTGTGATTTAAGCAGCAGCTTCATCTGACCAAAGCTGACCCGGTTGTTATCCATCGGGTAGTCACAATACTGAATCGCCATCATCCAGGCGCCAAACAGGAACCACAGCAACGGTGCCAGCAGGTTTAGCCCCGGAATAAAGGTGAGTACCAGAATCAGTAAAAACCGCGGCAGGTAGTAACGCAGTTTGGCGATTTCACGACCCAGCGCCAGGGGTATCATCCTCAGCAGCTCCTGCCAGCTATCCCCACTATCGACCTTGCCCCGCAGGCGCAGCTCAACTTTCTCTGCCAGCAGGCCATTAAAGGGCGCGGCGATAAAGTTGGCGACAATATTAAAGCTGTAATACACCAGTATCAGTACCAGCCCGGCAAACATCGGCCACAATAACCAGTCCAGAAACGACATCCAGCCAGGTAACTGGTTCATCCAGTACGCCACCCAGACATCAAACTGATCAATCAGCAGCCAGATCGCACCGGCAAACAGAATAATATTGACCAGCAACGGAATCAGTACAAAGGTGCGCAACCCCGGTGTGTTCAGCATACCGGCACCGCGCAGCAAATAACCGGCACCGCGTAATGGATTTCCTGCCATGGGTCTTACCTCAGAAAGTACAATGCCATGCGGATGGCCACGGCCACCAGCATCAGGGTCAAACCAGAACGATTGACCAGAAACTCGGTCCGGCTGAAGCTGATTGTGGGCTGCCAGAACACCAGCAGCGATTTAAAGTCACGGGTGCGTCCGGCATACATCGCCAGAGACACCAGAAATGCCAGCAGTCCAATAAAGAACAGCACCTGCTCAATCATCGCCAGATAGATCACCGTTATCCCTCTACGTCGGGCGCAGCGCCGTACTCGGCCGCGCGATATTTGCATCATATTGCTGCACCTGCAGTGCTGGCACAGCCTAACAGAAATCCCCTATTATCACCTCTATGGGCAATAACACTGACAGGAGTACACCATGAAAACGATCCTGCTTGAGCGCTTCGGCCTCGACCAGCTGAGCGTACAACAGCAGCCGGTACCGGCACTGAAATCCGGCGAGGTACGGGTACGTACCGCCGCCTGCGGGGTCAATCCAATCGACTGGAAAACCTGCAGCGGCGGTGGTGCGGCACCGTTTATTGGTGAGCTGCCCTTTATTCCGGGCTGGGAGCTGTCCGGCACGGTCGACGCGGTGGCTGAAGATGTGACGACCCTCAAGGTGGGCGACCGGGTGCTGGGGCTGCTGCGCTTTCCTGAGCGGGCGGGCTGTTATGCCGAGTATGTTGCCGCCCCGGCCAGCGAGCTGGCGCGGTGTCCCGACGCGCTGGAGCTGATACCTGCTGGAGGCCTGGCCCTGGCCGGACTGACGGCCTGGCAGGCGCTGTTTGATAAAGGCAACCTGCAACCCGGCCAGCGGGTACTGATCACCGCCGCGGCTGGCGGCGTCGGTCACCTGGCCGTACAGCTGGCAAAATGGCAGGGGGCTTATGTAATCGCAACGGCATCCGCCCACAACCATGACTGGCTGCAGCAGCTGGGGGCCGATCAGTGCATTGATTACAACGACGGCGTTCTGGCTGATCAGGTACAGGATGTGGATCTGATTCTGGATGGTATCGGCGGTGACAGTGGCGAAGCTTCACTGGCCTGCCTTGCGTCAAATGGGGTGCTGGTCACCCTGCCGTCGGTCACTAAAGATCAGCTGATTGCGGCCGGTGATATCCAGGCTAAGCGGGTAGAGCCGCTGCGCGTGACCGCCAATGGTAAGCAGCTGGCCGAGCTGGCTCAGCTCTGCGCGGCGGGTACCGTCAAACTGACGATCGCGGCGACGCTACCACTGGAAGACGCAGGGAAGGCATTCGCTGACAGCGCCAGCGGTCATACGCGAGGCAAGATTATTCTGACGGTGTAACACACCCGGTTCAGCCCATTAGCACCCTGTCTACCGGGCGTTAATGGGCTCAAAGGTTCAAGGCTGATCGGTCTCCGATCCTTCCGCGACCGTATCCACTGGTACACCACCGGCACAGAAAGACTGCTGGCGACGTAACAGGAAGCGACAACCGTCATGCACGATACCTTTGTCGGTACAGAAATAACGTGCCCACTCTTTCTCTGTGTCCAGCATCTTGTTGCGGAACGGCGGGATACCTGCACATAACACCGGGTTCGGTGTCGCCACAGTCAGACAGGCCTTGAGAAAGACCCCCTGATTAATGGTGCAGGTATTACCTACACAGCCCTGCAGGTTATTCAGCGCCGTATCCATACACTGCTGAGTATCCACTGTACGGCCGTACTGTTCGCCCTGGCGCTGATACTGTTTCGCTTCTTCAGCCCGCTGGGTATTCCAGTTTTCCAGCCAGCCCGGCCCCAGTAGCACTGCGGCAGCCACCAGCACCGCCACCAGCAACAGTGCCGTTTTCCATACTTTCATCTGTACATCCTGTTAAGAAGGGTTGCGTGGTGCCGGCACGTAGAGTCGGAACAGACAGATAATCAGCCCGATACTGGACAGCAGCATACCGCCATTGACCAGCAACGGCTGTCGCGCCATCAGCGAGATAAACGGCTGGCTGGTATTCAGGTCACAAAGCTGATCAATATAATCAAACGAGCCGCCCGCTTTGAGGCAATCTTCCACCAGCGACTGTTCGTACATATAAAGGCCCATCAGCACCACTGCGGGCACTACCAGTAACAACACACCAAGTTTTAACATCAGTCGTCCGCACGCACGCCAATATTGGACACACCGTCATTTGCGGCGAGGGTTTTCAGCCCCTGCATCAGTGCTTTGTTCGGCTGTTTACTGGCACTGATCTGGTCCAGTACCGCCTGCTGGAAGGCATCTTCAACCTCCATCAGTTCATGGGTATTGATCATCCGCAGCAGCTCTTCGTCGGACAGCTGGTCATCCGCTTCGGAGAACTCAATGAAGGTCGCTACACACTCGCGGGACAGGTTCGCCACATCGCTAGCCAGCTCTTTATCTGCTTCCAGAATGCAGTCCAGCGTCTGTATCAGCGCCAGTACTGCATCACGGGCGGGCACGGCACCGTACATGGTGAACTCTTCCAGGTCGGGCATATTGGTTTCAACATGGCCGAGCTGAACTTCGAAGTTCATCTTCGCGCCGGTATTGGCCAGAAAGTCCCATACGCCGTTCAGCACGGTGCGTACTTTCTGATTATCGCCAAACTCCACCAGATCGGAAAACAGGGCAAAGTTGGGGTACATACGCTCACTCAGCGCAGCACAAAAAGCGGCCAGCTGCCAATCTTTCAGGGCAGCCAGCTGGCGGTCAATCTGCGGCAGTTCAGACATACAATTCTCCGATCTCTGGGCATAGGTGCAAAAACCGCCCTATTGTAAGCCATTTCCAGTCTTTTGCAGCCCTGAAACGCCAGCCGCAGCCGGGGTTTTTGCGTATTTATTGAACGGTTAGCCTGACTCGCTGTGAAATTAACGACTTAGTGGACTTCAACAACAGACATCAAGTGACCCAAACAGCGAAATTGATATACTTTGCAGCTATTTCAAGGCAGATGCCTGAGAAGCGGATAGAGACCGTCGTTGCCGTTTACGGTCACCTTCGGCCCGCCTCCCAGATCCGATAACTAAAATCACAAATCACAACGGAGCCCAGGATGCAGCAACCCACCTTCCTGTCCGGTCTGATGCGCAAGCTTGATCTACTCAGTGAGTGGACAGGTAATC